>JAJLJS010000001.1:0-2485 GCA_033844545.1 Cyclobacteriaceae bacterium
CATTACCGGCACAGAATAATTTCCCTGAGCCTTTTGGGCACTAGTGGGATTGGGGTTAAAAAGTCCCAGCAACTTGGCATTGGAAAGACTGGAGATTGCCTGGGCATGTTTGAGCGCAATGGCTCCTGTGCCGACGATTCCTATTCCGAAAACTCTATTCATAATAGCTAGCTTAAAAGCACCAAAGGGTCCTGTTTCAGCAAGTAAACCATTGTTTGGTAAAGTTTGGGGTTATAGACTTTGAATTCCTGACTTTTTTCAAAAAAAGTCTCCACTGCGACTGCAAAAAACTCATGCTCATCCACTCCGCCCCGCTCCCGAAAAATCGTAGGTAGTCCCTGTCTGATTTTGGTAATTTCCTCGGGAACCCATTTTTTATACGTTTCCCAGGCCTGTGGAGAAAATTCCTTTTCCTCATCCGAATGGATAAAATGGGCAAGTTTCAAGGCATGGGCAATTTCGTGGATTCCCAAATTAACTCCATCGGTAGGATCTATAAACCCTTCCAGGAATGGTTTGAGAGAAAGTATGATAAGTCCATAGCGTGGATTGACCTCTCCCCGGTGATAGGTCTCGTTGATTTGGCTGTAATATTCATCCGGGTACACCAAGATGGTATGAAAGTGATTGAGCCGAAGGGAATTCCAACCGAAAGTAACCATGGTGATCGTAGCACCAATCAAGACTTCTAATTCGGAACTGATTCTTTGCATATTTCCTCTAGGGATGATACGCTTGCGAGTAAGGATATCCCGTACTTTCAGGAGAAACTCTTCCTTGTATTGGGGTTGTAGGCGGTTAAAGTAAAAGAAGTGTTCCTCCAGAAATTGGACCTCTTGAGCTGATATTTTTCGCTGGAATAGTTTCCAGCGGGCTTCATTGATCAGCTTAATGATTTGTTGGGTGGTGAATATTAGCATCCAATAAAAATGGCAAGCACCTAAAGTACTTGCCATTCCTTTGAAAAGCAATAATTAGTTTATCTCGCGTAGTTTACCGCTCTCATTTCCCGAATCACGGTAATTTTGATTTGACCAGGATACTGCATTTCTTTTTCGATTTTTTGGGAAATGTCAAAAGAAAGCTGACTGGCCTTTTGGTCGTCTACATTGTCTGCATCCACCAAGACTCTGAGTTCACGTCCTGCCTGCATGGCGAAGCATTTGTTGACCCCGTCAAAGTTCAAGGCCAATTCTTCCAGTTCTTTCAGTCTCTTGATGTAGCTGTCCATGATTTCTCGGCGGGCTCCAGGTCTGGAACCTGAAATCGCATCAGATGCCTGGACAATCGGAGAGATCATCGAAGTCATTTCAATCTCATCGTGGTGAGCTCCGATAGCATTGCATACCTCAGGATGCTCCTTGTAGCGCTTGGCCAGTTCCATCCCCAAGATCGCGTGAGGTAATTCCTGCTCTTCTGGCCATACTTTCCCGATGTCATGAAGCAAGCCTGCCCGCTTGGCAAGTTTGGCATTCAAGCCCATCTCAGCCGCCATCGTAGAAGCCAATTTGGCTACTTCTCGGGAGTGCTGAAGCAAGTTTTGCCCATAGGAAGAACGGAATCTCATTCGCCCGACCATTTTGATCAATTCCGGATGAAGCCCGTGAATTCCCAAATCAATGGCCGTTCTTTCCCCGATTTCCACGATTTCTTCTTCGATGTTTTTCTCGGTTTTAGCCACTACCTCTTCAATTCTTGCGGGGTGAATTCTACCATCCTGCACCAGTCTATGGAGTGACAATCTTGCGATCTCTCTTCTCACCGGATCAAAGCCGGAAATAATGATAGCCTCCGGTGTATCGTCCACGACGATTTCCACTCCGGTAGCAGCCTCAAGGGCACGGATATTCCGACCTTCTCTACCGATGATTTTACCTTTGATATCGTCGCTTTCAATATTGAAAACTGAAACACAGTTTTCCACGGCATGCTCTGTTGCTGTCCGCTGAATGGTGTCCAGCACGATCTTTTTGGCTTGCTTGGTAGCAGTCAATTTTGCCTCATCAAGAATGTCTTTGATTTGTGAAGAAGCTTTGGTCTGAGCCTCTTCAGTGAGCATGTTGATCAGCTGCTCCTTGGCCTCTTCGCGGGTCAGTCCTGCAATCTTCTCCAGGTCAGCAATTCTCTGATTGGTAATGCGGTCCAACTCCTCTTTTTTGACCTGAACGGCATGCAATTGGGCTTGTAGATTTTCCTTTTTGCTATCCAGTTCAGCTTCTTTTCTCTTGAGCTGTTCTTGCTCTTTGGATACTTGGCTTTGAAGCTGCTTGACTTTGTTTTCGTTGGTGATGATGATGTTTTTCTTGTTACTCATCTCCTCATCAAACTCCGCCTTCATCTTCAAAAACTTCTCTTTAGCCTCCAGAATGCGGTCCTTTTTGATGGATTCAGCATTGATTTCGGCCTCCCTAAGCATGGACTTTACCCTTTCTTTGGTCTCTTCTTCCAGCTTTGCATGTTTATTTTTGATGAAAAATCCCGCCAA
>JAJLJS010000002.1:0-24789 GCA_033844545.1 Cyclobacteriaceae bacterium
AATCTTAAAAGGGGATGCCTTGGTAGGCCCTCAAGGACGTGCTGAGGATATTTTCGCCGGGATTCAGTATCCTGTTTGGAAAGAGGGGATGAAGCTCAAGGCGGGTTATCGGCTGATCGAGGGCGGAGCAGATGTGGATCAGGTGTATAACTTTGCCTTTATTCATTTTGCCAGTGTTGGGTTGATTTATGATTTTACTTTGAACTGATTTCAAGGATTTTTTCAAACATCCCCACCCCTGTTTTAATCAACTCATCCGGGAAATCATAAGTGCCTTCGTGCAATTGCGGATTGTTTTCACCAGCGCCCAAACCGAATAAAAATGAAGGACATATTTGGGAGAAAAGCCCAAAGTCCTCGGACCAGCGAAAGGGATCGGCCTTTTCGATTAAACTCAAACCCAAGTATCCGGCTGCTTTTTCCACCACAGCATATAATTTCGGATCGTTCACCGAAACTGCAAATTGTTCCACAAAAGAGAATTCCACTTGTAATTGCTCCGATTCGGCTACTGACCGGGCCGTATCTGTCACCTTTTCGATCAGCTGATCCAAGTCCTGTTGATCGAAAGCCCGCAAAGTCATACTCAAACTTCCCTTTCCGGCACTAGTGCCAAAAGCCAGGCTTCCCAGCTCGGCATGAATCACCGTCAGCAAGGCAAATCCATTGGCTTGCTGTGGCAATCGAGGTAATTCCTGAATGAGTTGAGCCAAGGCCTGAGCCGGATTGATTCCGGCCTCGGGGTGGGCAGAATGAGAAGTTTTACCAGTCAGGTTAATCGTCATCCCAGTACTTCCGGCTGCAAAGGTTCCCTGTCGCATGACGACCTGATGGAGTGGATAGCCTGGTAGATTATGCAGGGCAAAGGCAGCATCAGGTCTTATCTCCTCAAACCTGGTATCGGCTAAAATCGCATTGGCTCCATCTCCTGTTTCCTCAGCTGGCTGAAACAACAAGACCACCTCACCAGCTTCCGGACGGTTTTGAGACAACTTTTCGCCCAAACCACATATGATCGTCATGTGTCCATCATGGCCACAGAGATGACCTTTCCCTGGAATTTGACTTTGGTGATCACTGGATTTTAAATCTTCAATTGGTAAGGCATCCAGCTCGCAGCGGAAAAGAACTCGCTTTCCAGGCCTTTTCCCCAGAAAGACAAAAGCCAAGCCTGTTCCTCCCAGATTTTCGATAGTACGATCCGCTCCCAATGGGGCAAAAAATTTCAAAATTTTCTGGGCCGTCTCATGCTCTTCCAAGGCGATTTCAGGGAATTGATGAAGTGCATGTCGGAGGTGGATGAGATGATTCATGGATCTTTAGGAGAGTATGTGTTCTCTAAGTTGAGCCGAATAATCTATTTATTCGGCTCAAAAATTCAAAAAAAATGAGCCGATTAGGCTAACTAATCGGCTCAGGCAATTTTCTATCGATCCCTTAAAGCTGCCCGGCTCCAAACTGAAAGCCCAACCAAGCCCCACCCAACATCAATACCAAGGTCAGGAGAATCAATAAAAGAAGCGTGGAAAAGGGCATTTCCCAGTCCTCTCCTCCGAATTTGAATTTGACAGGCTTGTTCCAGTTCATCTTGGGGATTTGAAATTGTAAGTTTGAGATTTGAAATATGGGTCTCAAATTTCAAATTTCTAATCTCGAATTATTTTTTGAGCGTCGCTTTCCAGCCTTTTTCCTCCAATTGAGCAGCAGATTCTTCAACTTTTTGGCGAAGGCCAGCTTTAAATGCATCCATTTTTTTACCCACTTCCAAATCATATGCTCCTACAATGGAAGCGGCCAAAATGCCTGCATTTTTCCCTCCATTCAAAGCTACAGTAGCGACAGGAATTCCGCTGGGCATCTGCAAAATGGACAAAATACTATCCCAACCGTCGATGGAATTGGAGCTTTTCACCGGAACACCGATCACCGGTAGACTGGTCAGAGAAGCGACCATTCCGGGTAAGTGGGCGGCTCCGCCTGCACCCGCCACGATCACTTTGATCCCACGCTTACGGGCCGATTCTGCATAATCGATCATTCTCTGGGGAGTGCGGTGTGCCGATACGACGGTCAGTTCATAAGCAATTCCCAATTCTTCCAAAAATTGTGCGGCTTCCGCCATGATAGGAAGGTCAGATTGACTTCCCATGATAATTCCTACCTGTGGGTTCATGCGTTGGATTTGATTTTGATGAGTTCTTTGATTCGGTTGGCCTTGGCTTTTAAGCTTGCTACATTTTCATCCAATAGCGTGACATGGCCCATTTTTCGGAAAGGCTTGGTGAGTTTTTTCCCATACAGATGAATATAAACACCTTTTTCCGCCATGGCTTCCTCTTTCCCTTCCACGATAGCTTCTCCGCTATACCCATCCTCTCCCAACAAATTGATCATAGCTGCCGGGCATCGAAGACCGGGATCACCCAAAGGCCAGTTCATCACGGCACGAAGGTGCTGCTCAAACTGAGAGGTAAAATTCGCTTCGATGGTATGATGCCCGCTGTTGTGCGGTCGCGGGGCGATTTCGTTGACCAATACCTCGCCTGATTTGGTGACAAACATTTCCACGGCAAGGATTCCGACCATATCCAATTTTTGGATGACCTCTTTGGCAATTTCCTGAGCTCTTATCTCGATCTCTGAAGAAATTTCCGCAGGAGCAAAAAGGAACTCCACCAAGTTGGCGGTGGGATGAAAAGCACACTCCACAGCGGGATAAGCAACCAAGTCTCCCTTTTCATTTTTGGCTACGGTGACGGCAATTTCTTTATCGAAATCAATCAGCTTTTCCAAAAGTCCAGGGGCATCAAAGGCTTTTTCCAAATCCGCTTCACTGCGCAGAATCTGTACTCCACGTCCATCATAGCCTTCCTTGCCCAACTTATTCACTGCGGGTAAAAAGGATTTTTGGGCAATGACATCCGCCTTGTCCGATGTAAGCACAAAATCAGCAGTGGGAATCCCATGCTGCTGGTAAAATTGCTTCTGTTCGCGTTTGTCCTGAATTAATTTGAGAATATGAGGCTGGGGAAATACTTTTTTTCCTTCATCAGCAAGAGCTTGCAATGCCTCGGTATTGACCGCTTCGATCTCCACGGTGATCACGTCACAGTTTTTCCCAAAAGAATAAACCGTATCAAAATCCTTCAATGAACCCACCTGAAACTGCTGGGCAATGTCCCGGCAAGGCGCATTAGGATCTGGGTCGAGAATGTGTATGTCTTGATTGTAATTGATGGCGGACTGGATGAGCATGCGCCCAAGCTGTCCGCCACCTAATACACCGAGAATCTGGTTTTGAGTAGTATGGGCCATAGACAGGCCAAAATTAAGGATTTATCCCCGAAATCTTCGGAAAATACTCGCCCTATCACACGCCTCTTCCTTGAATCAGTCTCAATAGAACGGCTACAATAGCCAAAACCAGTAGAATATGGATCAATCCCCCGACACTATAGACAAACGCTCCAAAAATCCATCCGATAATCAAAATCAATGCGATTAAATACAATAGAGAACTCATGACGTTAATGGTTTAGGTAAAACATTCGGTTATATTCTCTGAAATTTCAATCCGAGTGCCAAATGCTAGTCTAAGGAAAACCGTATCCCCATCAGTTCCATCAATTTATGGGCATTAAAGCTAGGACAAGGCCCTTTTTTCAGGGTATAGTCAAACAAAATGGTCTTGTCTTTGACCTCTGAATGGAAGGAAAAGTTGTGTATTTTTTCCACACTTTTCCCCAATTCGGCCAATTCTACATCATGTGTACTGATGATGCCAAATCCACCCGTTTGTAAAATCTGAAAAATCAAGGCCTTAGAACCTTCTATCCTATCTTGGGTATTGGTCCCTTTGAGAATTTCATCCAACAGAAAAAACAGAGGTTCGCCGGATTCCAGCCTCTGGATCAGATTTCGGATCCTGCTGAGTTCGGCATAAAAAGAACTGACACTTTCTCCCAGATTATCGGAATTTCTCATACTGGTGAACAGCTGGAAGTCCCCCATTTTCACTGATTTTGCGAAAGGGCTTAAGCCCAAATTGACCAAAACACAATTGATCCCCAAGGTTCGCATAAAGGTGGTCTTCCCGCTCATGTTGGCACCAGTAAGCAATACGATGCTATTTTCACTTCCAAGCTCAATAGTGTTTGGGATAGACTTTTCGGGTGCGATCAAAGGGTGATGAAGCTCTTCTGCATTTAATACTTTTTCTGTATTCAAAATCACCTCACCTCTTCCTTCCAGTTCATATTCAAAAGCTCCCAAGGAAACCCACACTTCCCATTCCTCCAAATGTGTTGGAAGCTGAGAAAGGGTATCTCCCACTTTTTCTTTCCATTTTGAAAGGCGTACGTAGAGCAAAAAGTCTGTCCAAAAAATCAGGTTGAAAGGAAGATACAGCAAATTCATCCGATTTTGAATCCAAAGCCCAAGTCGGTCCAACTCCAACAGGAGGGACGACACTTTCCCGTGCTGATGGAGGATGTTGGATTTTTCGGATTGAAGTGTTTTTGTCCCGAAGCTTTCCTGCTCAATTAATTCCGCCCTTACCAGATAGGATTTCAACACTTGAGATAATGGGATGGCCTCTGCAGCTCTTTTCAGCGGCAAAAAAATCATCCCCAAAACGGCTATCCCAAGTAATACCCACAATCCAAGGAAAGCACTTGGAATAAATCCCAAATTGATCAACACCAACATGGCCAATCCTCCCACCGGACCCAAGATGGCAAGAATCAAAAACAGAAAATTCCATTTCTCGGGTTTGGATATCCAATCAATCCAAGCATGGCTGGAGTCTTGATCTTTTCGAAAGGCTTTTCCGACTGACTCCATCGCCTCCAAAAATTGGGGTTTGGTGGCCAACTCTTTAACTGCAGCCTGCCTTCCGGGAATTTCGCTGATAGAAAAAGGCGCCTTCATCCTCTCGGCTAGTTTCTTTTTTCCCCCTTCAGAAATACTGTGATTGAGTAGTTGAAATAGTGAATGCTCTCCAAAGAGGTCCAAATCACTGGAAAATGGATGCCCTTTGTCCAAAAACCCGGTCCCGGGATCCAATCCTTTAAGGGCCCTTTTTTGCCTTTTGGTTCGTGCTTGAGAAATTTCCTGCAATGCCAGATAAATGCTTTCCTGGTCCTTTTGGAAATTATATTCCCGGATAAAATGGATAAATAAATACCCAAAAAACAGTGCTGGAATCCACCAAAAAGCATTTTCGGCAAACCCAAGAATGACCAATGCGCCCAATACAAAAAATAGAATAACTCGTAGTAAGGAGAGTTTAACTGCTTTTTTCCTGACGCTGGAAAGCTTTAGGTCTAATTCTTGAGAGACAAAATCAAACTTGTTCATGGCCAAAGATAGCCAAAGTGGATATCTCAACCTGAACCAAACTTTTTCCGGAAAGCATAATCTCGGCATGAGATTCGCCGTTGTACCAAAAGGAAAATCCATGAAAAAGAAGAAACGAGATATCACTGAAAAGGAAACCAGCAGCCAGGAAGAGTGGAATCCCTTAGCGGGTCACGGCATTCTTCCGGATGGAGTTTCATTAACCCAAAATATTGGTTGCGCAGGAGGGAAAAACCCGAAAAGCAACTCAAACAAGAAAGACAACAACGAATAATTTAACTTTTACTACCAAATCCCATGAAAAAATCAATTTTCAACCTGTTCGGATGGACCCTGATCTTAGGCTCAATCCTTCTGGTCTCCTGTAAAGAAGACGATGCTCCCCTGAATCCAGATCCGGCGATTGCCACTTTTGAGGATGAGGTAGTCGTCAATGCAGCCTATGAAGACCTCGACAATGTGACCATAGACGTGATGCAAAGCAGTGGGCTTGGCTTACGGACTACCGGAACCACAGCACTTTGCACCGGCGCAACGGTCAACCATGATCTAAACAACAAAAAAATCACCGTCAACTTTGGAACTGGCTGCACAGGGCCCCAAGGAAACGTGAGAAAAGGCAAAGTCATATTCACGTATACCGGCACCAACTTCCTTTTCCCCGGTACCTCTATCGTGACAACCTTTGAAGGCTATGAGGTAAACGGATATAAAATCGAAGGGATAAGAACTATGACCAATACCGGGGTAGATCTGGCAACCTCCACCATCACTGTCACTGTGAAAGTGGAAAATGGGAAAGTTACCTGGCCTGACAATACCTTTGTCACCTTCAATAGCGATCAAGTCAGAAAATTGAAATTGGGAAATAATGGCTATGAAGCTTCCATTACCGGCACTGCTACCGGAAAAAGCAAGGAAAACAAAGATTACTCCCTGGCGATTACAGAGGCACTGGTCATCAAGCAGGAATGCATTCAGACAGGAGTCTATGTTCCTGGTAAAGGAATTTTGGAACTCACCTATCAGGGAATCACCGTTTCTGCAGATTACGGGGCCGGAACCTGTGACAAGAAAATCCTCATCACCTACCCGGGAGGATCCAAGGAAATTACCGCAGACTGACAGAAGTCGAGTTTGAATTCAAAAAGCTATCTTTCGGGATAGCTTTTTGTGTTTATGGAGAAAAAAATCATCGAAGGATATCCTCATATCCGATTGGAATTTGACCCGATTTCAGAGGCAGAGGTAGTTGCCAAGTCCACAGAATTTTATCAAAAAATGAATCAGAGGAGAACGGTCAGGGACTTTGACACTCGTCCTGTCCCGAAAGAGGTGATGGAAAAAATTATCCTCACTGCAGGAACAGCACCCTCTGGAGCACACAAGCAGCCTTGGACATTTTGCCTCATCTCAGATCCGGAAATCAAAAGTCAAATTCGGGCTGCCGCTGAGGAGGAGGAAAAAATCAGCTATTCACAGCGAATGCCCGAAGAATGGAAAAACGACCTCAAGCCACTCGGTACGGATTGGAGAAAACCTTTTCTGGAAGAAGCTCCCTACCTGATAGTAGTCTTCAAGCAATCCTATGGACTGGATGAATCCGGTAACAGGACCCAGCACTATTACGTGAGTGAATCGGTCGGAATTGCTTGTGGATTCTTGATTGCGGCAATCCATCAAGCCGGACTGGTCACAGTCACCCATACTCCTAGTCCCATGAACTTCCTGGCAAAAATTCTAGGTCGACCAGAAAACGAAAAACCTTACCTTCTTCTGCCAGTAGGATATCCCAAATCAGAAACCTATGTCCCTGACATCCAACGTAAAGATTTAAAAAATATATTGGTGGAATATTAAACCTAGGGCCCGTTTATCTATCCAAATACCAAATTTCAACCTCTATCTATCATGAAGGCAATAAACCAAATTTTCACAGCAGCATTCCTATTGCTTGCTTTAGGAGGGCTCTTTTCGTGCAATGAAGATGCGCTACCCAGCACCACTTTGGATGAAAATACTGAAACTACTCAAGAAGTAGACCATACCGCAATTATGGAAGACGTCGATGAGGTCACCTTGACGGGATTTCAAAGAAACGGGTTCACAGACAGAACTTTGGTCACCATGGAAGAAGACTTATGCAATAAGGTCAATATTTCCTGGCTCCCCGGAGAGAAGAAAATGATCATCGATTTTGGAGACGGCTGTACCAGCCCAAGAGGAGTGGAAAGAAAAGGGAAAATCATCGTCACCTATACGGGAAGATATTGGGCTCCAGGCACCGTCATTACCACCCGATTTGAAAATTATTATGTCAACGGAAGAAAAATTGAAGGCATTAGGGTAGTCACCAATGAAGGATTTAATGAAAATGACAAATTTTTCAGCTTCAAAATAAGAGTGGAAGGCGGAAAAATCACCTGGCCTGACGGCAGCTTCCGAACCTTTGAATCCAGACATACCAAAAAAGTATTTCTTCCCAATGGTGACCGGGGATTATCCTATGCAATCACAGGAGAAAGCAGAGGAATAAACCGAAATGGCGTCCCGTACGAAACCAAAATCACTTCCCCTTTGATCTTTTTTGAACGATGTATCCGCGAGGGAATTCGCGTTCCCAGCAAAGGTGTATTGACCCTAGCCATTGAAGTCCGAGGAATAATCGAAATTAATTTTGGAACAGAGGGATGCGATCGGGAAGTCACCATTACCAAAAACGGAGATTCCAAAACCATAAGCCTCCCCAGATCTTAAATAAAAAAACAGCGATCTTTTTGGATCGCCGTTTTTGGTATTATTTGATTTGTTGAACCACCCGCTGAGGAAATGGAATTTCAATTTTATTCGCTTCAAATTCCTCCTTGATTTTTTCCATGGTATCCCAATAAACCGGCCAAACATTATCCTTATCCGCCCAGGCTCTCACGGTCAGATTGAGGGAACTATCTCCGAAATTGGTTAGCCAAACTACCGGCTCTGGATCTTTGTGGACTCGCTCATCTTTATCCAAAATTCCCAAAACAACTTCTCTGACTTTTTTCAAATCAGAACTATAGCCCACTCCAACCGACATATCGACCCTTCTGGAGGGCATCGCGGTAATATTGACCACATCCGAATTGGCAAGGCTACCGTTGGGGATAATGACTTCTTTGTTGTCAAAGGTCAAGAGATGCGTGTATAGGATATCAATTTTACTGACCTTGCCCGTGTGCCCCTGTCCCTCTATGACATCGTCCACTTTGAAAGGCTTAAACAAAAGGATCAAAACCCCACCGGCAAAATTGGAAAGTGAACCTTGCAAGGCCAGGCCAATAGCCAAACCGGCAGCACCCAAAATGGCCAGGAAGGAGGACATCGGCACGCCCAAAATTGTGGCCATCCCAATGAATAAGGATACATACAACAAGGCTTTGACTAATCCGATCAAAAAGGAGTTTAGGGATGGATTGGATTCTCTTTTTTCCAATACATTTTGAAACCCTTTGATCAGTTTATTGACCACAAATCGGCCTACGATGTAAAAGAGTAACGCATAAATCAGCGTAGGGACAATCTTGTACATCAGTTCGATACCCTGATCCAAAATAGATTTGATAGTCTCTGGTGACAATTCCATAAATTTTATTTTTAGTTAAAAGAAATTAGTATTTGCCATCGAAAGGCCCAATACCAACGTATTTGATACTGTGTAATTCCAGCCAACCGGAGAATCCTTTCCCAGTCTTCTCTGGAAAAACTTCTCAGCACCGACAGGGAGGCATCATGTCTTACCATGGGAGAATTGGAAAAGAGGGAAGTCAAAATCCGGATGCTGTAGAAGGCAAAAGGATGGCGGTGAAGGTCATTCACTACCATTCCAATTCGAGCTTTTTTCCTGATACTTTCAAGCAAAGCCACCAGCTCTTGATCCGTAAAGTGATGGGTAAAAAGCGTGCAGGTTACAATATCACACGGATCATCCTGAAATTCTTGATCGAATACATTTTGAACTTTCCAATGAACTTGGGTCAGCTCTTTCTGCCTCTCCTTGGCCAACTCAATGATGTTGGCATTGGCATCGATTCCTTCAAAATTAACAATTATTTTTTCCTTTTGGGCCCAATCGGACATAATCCGGATCATGTCTCCGCCTCCACAGCCCATATCCGTCAGATGGTAAGATTCCTGAGGGCTTTGTTCCATCAGTTTTTTGAGCCCGGTCAAAGTCACTTTATTTCCCCCCAGCCAGCGATTGATGGTCTTGAGCTCCTTGAGAGTTTGCTGCAAAACAGGCCCTGAACTTTCAAGATCATCCATCCATTCTTTTTGGGTGCTTCTTTGGGAAAATTGGCTCATGACTTATCAAATAAGACCGTTTCTAATGTTAATCCCGGACCAAAACCCAAGGAAAGTATTTCACCCTGAATTTCAGCGTCTTCCATACACATTTCCAAAACAAAAAGGATAGTAGCAGAAGACATATTTCCAAAATTTTGGAGGATTTCCGTGGAATTGCCGTTGACCTCAGGGGCGATACCCAATGCCTCCTGGACTTTTTGCAGGATCTGCTTTCCCCCAGGGTGAATGGCAAAATGAGAGATTTTGCTAATCTGGAATTTCTTCTCGAAACACGTCAGCAAACTTTTGATCCCTTGATCCAGCAAGGCCGGAATGTATTTGCTGAGCTTCATCTCAAACCCAAAATCTCCGATTCCCCAGGCCATGTCCTGCTTTCCCTCCCAGATCACCTCACTGAAATAGTCCAGAATCCGAAGCCCTTCAGAGGAATTTTGAAGCAAAGCAGCTGCTGCTCCATCTCCAAAAAGGGAATTGGCCAACAAATTGTCTTCTGTATATTCTTTCTGAAAATGAAGGGTGCAAAGCTCTACCGAAACCAGCAGAACTTTTGCGTTCGGATCTGATTTTAGAATTTTTTCGGCTAATCTAATCCCTGAAAAAGCCGCATAGCACCCCATAAAATGCAGGCAGTATCGCTCCACGGTAGAATTCATTCCCAAGCTTTCGATCAACTTCATCTCCACCCCAGGAGCCATCATTCCGGTACAGGAGACCAGAATCAGGTGCGAAATTTCCCCGGAGGACGTTTGAGTTTTGGCTAAACACTTTTGAGCCGCTTCGCTTGCCAATTCAGGGGCGCGCGCTCCGAAAATTTCCATCCGGGTTTTTGTACCGGGGAAAGGTTCTAGATTTTCGGATTTTGGGAAAAAAGTGAATTCCCGATACGATCTCTTTTCAAAATCCGATATCACGCTGTGTCGCTTTAGGATCCCCGACATTCTGTAAAATATCCCCAATTTTCGGGATTCCTCTTCTGAAAGCTGATGGGCCATTTTCATAAAATCGGCGATATCTGCCTGCAAAACCCCATTTCCGGGATTTGCTGTGCCGATACTGACGATACTGGGATACAAAGCTTGGTTTCCCTCCAATTTTTGACAAGTTTTATAATACAACTATTCTTACTAGATAAGGTTATTCGATCAAATTCCCAACATGATCTCACGCTCCACCTTCCGCCATCTCCGAATTCCCTTTTCAATTTTCCTGTTGCCCGTGTTTTTATTTGCCTTGGCGCTCCACCCAAATTTGAATGAGACCCGCCTGGTTCTGGTTTTCGTGATCCTTCATCTGTTTTTGTATCCATCCAGCAATGGGTACAATAGTTTTTACGACCGGGATGAGGAAAGCATCGGTGGGTTGAAAAATCCCCCCAAAGTCACCCAGGATCTTTTGCCGGTGTCCTTGGTATTATTCGGACTTGCCATAGGCTTGGCGGCTTGGATCAACTGGAGTTTTGCAGGAATGGTCACCTTGTATGGTTTGGTAAGCATGGCCTATAGCCATCCTTCCATCCGAATCAAAAAATATCCTTGGGCCAGCTGGTTCATTGCCGGCTTGTTTCAAGGATGGTTTACTTTTGCCATGGCCTATGCAGGCCTCAGTGATTTCGGCTGGGAAGTATTGACAAAATCCCATGTCTTCCTCCCTGGGCTTTTGACCAGTCTGATGCTTTGGGGTAATTATCCCCTGACCCAAGTTTATCAACATCGGGAAGATGCCCGACGGGGAGACCGAACGCTGAGTCTGACTTTAGGAATCAACGGGACTTTCTATTTTGCCGCGGCCTGTTTTGCGCTTACAGGTATTGCTTTTTGTTGGTTTTTTTGGGAAAGAGGACAGATTTCCATCCTTTGGATCTATTTGGCGGCCATGTGCCCGATCCTCCTTTATTTTCTGATTTGGTTTTTCTTTGTGCAAAAAAATCCCAAGGCTGCCAATTTCTCCTGGGCTATGGGAATGAACGGCATTTCGGCAATTAGCCTAAACGTGTTCTTTATTTATTATTTCTTTGAAAATACGCAGATACTCCAAGTCTTGAGCTATTGATCAAAAGGGCATTCCATGGGTTTTCCGGATGATGTTTCGGGAGAAGCTGGGAAAATGCTCAATCAAAACCCTTCCAAAGGCTGAGGTTTTTCCAGATCCAAATAGCTTTTGGGATTGTCTTCCTACCCAAAGCCTGAAGGCAAATTCCTCCCTCCAGGCATTGCTATACGCTTGCTCCATTTGGGTTCGGGGAAAATTTTGCAAAAGAAGTAGGGAAACCATCATTCCCGATCGGATGGCCATAGCCATGCCATTTCCACAGAGTGGCGTGATCAGCCCTGCCGAATCTCCGATCATCAGAAGATGATTCTCCACCGGCGATTTGGGTTCAAAGCTGATTTCAGAAATCACTTCCGGCTTTTCGAACAGAAATTCACTTTCAGACCAGATTCGTTTGAGCTGTGGGTTTTTCCAAAGAATATTTCGCTCCATGGCTTCAATGGAGCCATGCTGTTTGGAATGGTCGCTGAGTCCAAGATAACAAAGATTGAATTTGCCTTCTTCAATGGCATTGATCCCGCAGTATCCGCCTTCGAAATTGTGTAAGGCTACCTTACTGGAATCGAAGTCAGTCCGGATATGGTATTTTACCCCAAGATAGGGACTCCTTCTGGAGATAAAGGGTCGATTCAAAGCTTTGTCCAACTTGCTTCTTTTTCCAAATGCACCCAGGACATTTTTGGCAAAATGCTCTTTTCCGTCAGACAGTCTTAACTGAAACAAATCCTCCTTTGGATGAAAAACAACCTCCTCTACCTGAATTCCCTCCAAAATTTGAGCTCCGGATTGCTTGGCCCGCAGAGCCATCCAATCGTCCAACACATAGCGGCTAATTCCAATTCCTCCCAAATCCAAAGCAATGGTCGCAGACTTCCCGGAAGTATCTGAGTATTCAAAACTTGACTGGACAGGCCAGTCCAGCCCGGTGGGTAAAAGGGTTTCTCTTTGCAAAAAACCCAAGGCTTCACGGGACAAATACTCTCCGCAAACCCGGTGAAATGGGAAGGTTTTTTTCTCAAAAAGAACCACCTCAAAACCTCCTTTTGCCAGCAAATGCGCTGAAACTAATCCGGCCAGCCCCCCCCCGATGATTGCAACCTGATTTTCCAATGTTTTCAATTGCCTTTGGTTTGCTGAATGAACCGCCTATCAAAAAATAAGTTTTCCCTTCTCACCATATTGAATATTGGAAGTTACTTTATTCTAAAAATAAATCAGTCTAAGATGAAAAATTCCTTACCCAAATTACTGAAGAGAACAGCTTTGGTGCTCGGGGTAGTCGGAGCGGTGATGTATTCTGAGGATTCTTTAGCCCAAAAGAAAAAGAAGAAAGATCAAACGCCTCCGCCCGCAGCTGCCCCGGCTGCAGCAAGGCCACAAAACGGTGGAAACACCAATGGCCCCAAGCCTTATAAAGAGGTGATTACTGCGAAAGCAAAAACAACCTCTGGACTTTTCAAGGTCCACCAGATAGAGGAAAAGTACTTTTATGAAATTCCCGATAGCCTTTTTGGCCGGGACATGCTCATGGTAGTCCGGATCGCCAAGACTGCCAATGGTCTTGGCTATGGCGGAGAAAATACCAACAACCTGATGGTGAGATGGGAAAAAAACAACGATGATGTACTATTAAAAGTGGTATCCGTAAACAATTTTGCGGCGGACTCTCTACCCATTTCATTGGCAGTCAAAGCTTCCAATCTGGAGCCCATCCTCCAAAAGTTTGCCGTCAAATCCAGGGGAACTGATTCTACAGGAACGGTAATCGAGGCAACGGACCTTTTTTCCAAAGACAATCAGGCTTTGGGAATGGAAAGATCTTCAAGAACGCAATACAAGGTTTCCAGATTGGACACTGACCGATCCTACATTGTGCATATCAATGCCTATCCCATCAATGTGGAATCCCGGTATGTCTTGACCTATGCCGCAGCCGAACCGCCTTCAAACAGTGCCACGGGCCTGATTACCTTGGAAATGAACGCTTCCATGATTCTGTTGCCGAAGGAACCGATGAAACAGCGATTAGCGGACCGAAGAGTGGGCTGGTTTGCGAGATCTTATGTTGACTATGGTTCTGACGAGCAAAGAGCCGCCTCCAGAAGATATCTGGACAGATGGAGACTGGAAGTGAAGCCAGGGGACGAAGAGAAGTTCAAAAGAGGGGAATTGGTAGAGCCGGTAAAGCCTATCATTTACTACATCGATCCAGCTACTCCGAAAAAATGGATTCCTTACCTAAAGCAAGGAGTTGAGGATTGGCAAAAGGCATTTGAAGCGGCAGGTTTCAAAAATGCAATCATCGCCAAAGAAGCTCCTACCAAAGAAGAAGATCCAACCTGGAGTCCTGAAGACGCAAGATATTCTGTCATCCGCTATTTTGCATCAGACATTCAGAACGCCTACGGACCTCATGTGTCTGATCCAAGATCCGGAGAGATTTTGGAATCCGACATCGGATGGTATCACAACGTCATGAACCTGTTGAGAAACTGGTTTTTCATTCAGACAGCTGCCATCAACCCGGATGCCCGTAAAGTCAAATTTGACGATGAGGTCATGGGACGATTGATCCGATTTGTATCTGCCCATGAGGTAGGCCATACCCTTGGATTACCTCACAACTTTGCTTCTTCTCATGCCTATCCGGTGGAGAAATTGCGCGATCCTGCCTTTACCAAAGCCATGGGTACTGCCCCTTCGATTATGGACTACGCGAGATTCAATTACATTGCCCAGCCTGAAGACGAAGGAGTGAGTTTGATGCCTGATGTAGGTCCTTACGACAAATATGCCATTGCATGGGGTTACAGACCTATTTTGGATGCAGCTACACCAGAGGACGAATTGGCGACCTTGGACAAGTGGATTTTGGAAAAGCAGGGAGATCCTGTTTATCGATATGGACGTCAGGGCAACAACTATGATCCTACCACCCAATCTGAAGATTTGGGGGACAATGCCATGAAGGCTTCTGACTATGGGATCAAAAACCTGAAGAGAATTGTTCCTAACCTGATCGAATGGACTGCTGAGTTGGATAAGCCCTATAAGGATTACAGCGACTTAAGCGAAATGTACGGACAGGTCGTAGGACAATTCAATCGGTACATGGGCCATGTACGAACCAATGTTGGAGGGGTGGAAGAAATCTATAGATCTTCCGGTCAAAATGAAGCGGTGTATACCCACACTTCCAAAGACATTCAAAAGTCCGCCGTGGAATTCCTGAACGCACAGCTTTTTGCCACTCCACAGTGGCTGATGGATGATGCAATTTTCTCCAGAATCGGAGATTTTGGTGCCTTGGAAAGAATCCGTGGAATTCAAGTGACTACCTTGAACGGCATTTTGGAATGGGGAAGATTAGGTAGAGTGATTGAAAATGAAGCTTTGAACGGAAACAATGCCTATAAAATTACCGAGCTGTTTGATGACTTGAGAAAAGGGATTTGGACTGAGCTTTCCGCTGGACGTACCATTGATGTCCATAGAAGAGCTTTGCAAAGAGCCCACATCGAACGACTGGAACTATTGCTGACTGGCAATGAACCAAACCTGCCGGCTCAATTCCGGGCTTTTGTCGGTCCGCAGATCAATGCCTCCCAATCCGACATCCGCCCAATGGCCTTGGGAGAGCTAAAAACTCTGCAATCCCAGGTGAGAGGAGCTATAAGCAGAACCTCAGATCGGGTTAGCAAACTTCATTTGGAAGATATTCTTACTCGAATCAACAAAATCATCTCGGAGTATTCCGGAGAATAAACATCAGAAAAGGTGCCAAAGAGGCACCTTTTTTTATGCCCTGATTTTTAGGTTAATTTGTACAGCAATCCATTGTCATGAGTAACCCTGCAGAAATCCTTCAAAGTCACCAATTACGGATTACCGATTGTCGAGTCGAAATCATCCAGGAATTCCTGGAAAAAAATGTCGCGCTGTCACATTCGGATTTGGAAGACACCCTTAAAGAGCACTTTGACCGGGTGACAATCTACCGAACCTTGAAAACTTTCTTGGAAAAAGACCTGATCCACAAAGTTTTGGATGACGGGGGTGCCACCAAATACGCCCTTTGTGCCCATGGAGAGGAAAAGCATGATCATTCCCACGAGCATGTGCACTTCAAATGCGAGATTTGCGGAGAAACCACCTGCTTGGAAGATATTTTATTGCCACAAGTAAAGCTTCCTAAAGGCTTTGAAAAGCGGGAAATGAGCTTATTGGTTCAGGGAATCTGCGAAAAATGCCATCAATAATCCACCGGCTCCGGTCTTTTGGACTTTTTGGGAGCATCAGAAGGCCAAATCACTCCAGGGGGAAGGTCAATTTTCGGTGGAGTTAAATTCTCAATTCCCCCATCCCCATCATCTCCTCTTCGATTCCCCTTTCTGAGAGAATTTTTGGTCATGGTGGCCACAAAATAAATCAAGATGACATAGGCCACTCCACACAGAAAAAGATCGATCACGAGACTATTCATGGCTGATAATTTCCTATAAGATAAATGAATACCCCTATTAAATCAATGGTTCAGCGGTTTTGTTTACGTTCATTCCCTGAGATATGATTGCAGGCAACTTGCTAAATCCCAACTATAGGTGGATATTTGCGGACTCAAATACCTGATTCATGATTATCAAAACCAAAAAATACCAACTGGAAACCGGTACTTACATCAAAATGGGCCTTGTCTCCATCCTGAAAGAACAGTGGTGGGTCATCCTGATTGCCTTGGCAATCTGTTGCGGATATTTCTGGATTCCTTCCATTTGGTGGATTATTGGGGCTCTAATTGCCTACATACTCTATGTACTTTTCTGGGCAATTCAATTTACCGGGGTCACTCAAATGGAACAAAACAAACCCATCTTTCAAAAAATGGGCTATGAAATCGACAGCCGGCAAATCCTGATGAAAATCAATGCACGTGAAGGAATGCCAGTCCAATGGAACATGATCAAAAAGGCCGAAATGACCAAAGATGCATTCGTCCTTTATCTATCCAAAGCGCAGTTTATCCACCTTCCTTTTCGAATATTCAATACCGACAACGAGAAAAAGTTTCTGGAAACTATCCTAAAGCGAAAAGAACTCATCAAATAAAAAAACGGCTTCCAAGATCTTGGAAGCCGTTTTTGTTGGCATTAATTCGAGTTACATAGTCGGTAGAATCACCGTATCGATCACGTGAACGACCCCATTGCTTGCTTCGATGTCGGCTGCGGTCACAGTGGCATTGTTGACCATCGCCTTTCCGTTTTTCAAGGAAATAGTCACTTCTTGTCCTTGGACTGTTTTCGCCTTCATTCCGTCTTTTAGGGAAGAGGACATGACTTTGCCCGGAACGACATGGTAAGTCAGGACTGCGACCAATTGGGCCTTGTTCTCTGGCTTCAGCAGGTTTTCTACTGTGCCTGCCGGAAGTTTTGCAAAAGCTTCATTGGTTGGTGCAAAAACTGTAAAGGGTCCATCTCCTTTGAGGACATCCACCAAGTCACCAGCTTTTACCGCTGCTACCAAAGTGGATAAAAACTCAGTTGATACCGCCAAATCCACAATATCTGCTTCGACTTCGTGGACAGGCTGATTTTTGGGAGTGAATGCGGAGGAAATGACCAGTCCGATCACCATCAGAATTGAAAGTACTTTTTTCATAGGTAGTTATTTATTTTGGTAAGTGTCGGTTGAACAGGCTGTTAAAGTAGAATGTTTAATTTTTTTTGGAATAAGCCTTTAACGATTCGGGAACCGAAGATTATTTCGGAGACAAATTTTTCGGATATTTATTCCATGCAAATTCGACTTTTAGCCATTGGAAAAACTGATCATCCTGCCATTCAAAAGCTTCAGGAAGAATATACCAACAGGCTGGGCCATTATGTAAGGTTTGAACTGGAGCTAATTCCTGATTTGAAAAACACCAAATCCTTAACTGAAAGCACCCAAAAGGAAAAAGAAGGAGAGCAAATTCTTAAGAAAATTCAAAATTCAGACGAACTGATCTTATTGGACGAAAGAGGAAAAACCTTCTCCTCTCTTGAATTTTCAGATTATCTCCAGAAGAAAATGAATGCTGGATTAAGGCAGTTGATTTTTGTCATAGGAGGGCCTTATGGGTTTTCGGAGGCTGTTTATGCCCGTGCAAACGGAAAAATCTCCCTTTCCAAAATGACCTTTTCCCATCAGATGATCCGTCCATTTTTTATTGAACAGCTATACCGGGCGATGACAATTCTCAGAAACGAACCTTACCATCACGAGTAATTTCAATATTACCCCAATATTAATTTCTTGGATGAATTTTTTTTCCAATGTTATCAAATTGTTAACTTTACTTCAATTGATTAACAATACCTTCACGTCAAATGAAAAAATTTTTCGCTTTGGTACTTCTCTTGACAGGATTTGCATTGGATGCAAATTCACAGGGAGATCGTGCTCCGAGCGAAAAACTAATCTTTGATTCCGAGGTGGAAAAGACTTTATGGGAACAAGGCCAAGAAGATGTTTTCCGATTGTTTTTGGCGGTAGAAGCACCAAAAAGTATTTCTTACAGCAATTGGGACAAGCTGGTGGAGGAGCTGGATGAATTTGCTTCCAAAACTCAGGACGAGTTGAAATTGGTAAGACAAATTTTCCAAAAAACCCATCAGAGAATTTTAAAGAAGTACGAATTGCATTCCAGCTTCAATGCCACATTAAGTACGGGAAAATATGACTGTGTCAGCGGTTCGGCATCTTTAGCCTTGCTTCTGGATCGATACAAGATTGATTACCACATCATCGAGACCGACTACCATGTATTCCTTATTGCCAAAATCGAGGGAAAAGACATCATATTGGAGAGTACCACTCCCGTTGGTGGTATGATCACAACTCCCACCGAAGTGGAAAAATATTTGAATTCCTACACTGCTTCGGAAATCACCCCAACCCGGGAAATCAATCAAAGATTAGCCGGACCCCAAATAGATTACCAAAACAACTCTATTTTCAGAAAAGTCAACCTGAAAGAGTTGGCCGGTCTACAGTATTATAATGATGCCATCGTACAGTTTAACTCACAGGCCTTTGGCAAAGCGGTAAATCAACTTTCGAAAGCGTATTTGCTGTACCCTTCGGAACGGATAGAGGGTCTCCGGGAACTTAGCCTGGATCTCGCCTTCAAGACCTTTAGCTACAAGTCCAACTAAAAAAGGCCTCCTGAAATCAGGAGGCCGCTTTTTTTAGATCAAATCACCCCGATCAATCCAAAAAAAGCATTTAAAAAATAGCCTAACCACCCGAAACATCGTCCGGGTGATTCGGCTTATTGTAAGTTTACTTTGAACTTCCCGTTGGTGACGGTGACCGCGGTGGAGGTATTGTTTACCTTTCCGACAAACTCAAAGGTTCCCTCGATTCGCTTTCCGTCATCTGAACTCACGGTAATTTTCCCGGAAGTCCCTTGGTAGGAAGTAGAATATTGCTGTCCCATGGCAGTGCCTCCTATATAGGTTGCGGTATTGGCAATATTGGTGAATCCCAAGTCATAAGTTCCGGTACCGTTGTAGGCAGAAAGGCGAAGCATAAATCCCTTTCCGGAATTGTCTGTACCCTGCAAAACAACCGTATTGGTACCAGCAGCTGAGATTTTAGTTCCAGAAATGGTATCAAAATCTTTGGAAGCCGATATGGTGCCTACTCCAGCCACATCTGCCGCAAACTCCTCAGCTCCACCTGAGACATCTTGTCCGTCATCATTTGAACAAGCCATAAACAAAATAAAAAAGCTCAGTAATGCAGCTCTTTGTAAAATTTGAATCCAATTTTTCATCGTCGTAAAAGGTTAGGTTTTTGATTAATGAACAAATCAAAATTATCATCAAGCTAAGCCCAGCACTATACGACAAATGCCCTATTCTAGGAACAGGGCATTGAATGTAATTGGAAAAAAACAGTCTTAATGATGGTGGTGCCCCTCAGGACCATGTGCATGTCCGTGCTCGATTTCCACTGGTTCTGCGTCTCTGACTGAAATAACCTTCCCTTCAAAATAAAGATCGAACCCAGCCAAGGGAGGATTAAAATCCATATGAACTCCTCTGTAATCCACCTTCAGGATCTCTCCCCGCATCTGATTGCCTTTGTCATCCTGCATGGGAATGACATTGCCTACGCGGAGCAAATCCTTGTTTTTCTTACCGTCTTCCTTAAAATTGGACTTTGGAATGATGACCTTTTTGTTTTCATCGTAATCCCCATATCCATTTTCAAAATCGATAAAGACGGAAAAACTTTCCCCCGCGCCTTTTCCGGCAATTGCTTCTTCAAACTTGGGAAGGACATTATGATGGCCAAATAGAAAGTAAAAAGGGGATTCCTCGCTGACACTTTCAAAAAGTTCCTGCCCGGACTCTCCATCGTCCACTTTGAGGATATAGGCCACTGACACTACTTTATTATTCTCTGCTTTCATATTTTTTGATTTCTTGTTCGATTTCAGGGTTCAAAGATCAGCTTTTTTTAACTTAGTCCTCCCATAAAATCCAAGAAGGAACACCAAGGAGTTCCTTTTCTGTTCCCTTATTTCTCAAGAAATTCTGCTTTAAACACCAATGGATCAATCTCCCAAAGTAGTCGGTTTTGTACCTGTGTATAATGCGGAGCATTTCATCCTCAATACCTTGGAGCACTTGGCAGCTCAGACCTATACCAACTTTGAAATAATCATCGGTGATGATGCTTCTACAGACCGGACCCCAGAGCTTTGCCGTGACTTTTGTCAACAAGACCGGAGATTTTCATTCCATCAAAATTCCAAGAACCTAGGTTGGTATCTCAATTCGGAAAAACTCTGGCTAGAAGCTGCCAAACGGAGCAAATACTGCTTTATTAATCCGCATGATGATATTCCGTTTCCGAACTTTATCGAAGATTTGGTCCGTTTGATGGAGGCTGAACCTCAGCTTAGCATGGCCATCCCCGGGATGGAAAATGAATATTGGAACTCCACCATTAGCTCCCGGTATACAGATGCATCCGGCCTCGAAGACCCTGTGGAAAGATGCTATAGAATTGCCAAAAAAGATCAGGAATTTTGGTGGGCAGCCTATCATGCAATGCACCGAAGTGACCTGATCCCCAAAATCCTCCCCATTAAAACCTTGGCATTTGGGGAACCAGAATTTTCCCTGGATTTGATCTCCGTATTAAAAATGGGCTTTCATGGACCCTTTGCCACCTCAGAGAAAATCCTCTTCAAAAAAGTCTATCGGAAAAACTCAGTCTCCATTCAATGGATGCACAATCCTAAAAATAAAGCAGCCCTCTGGATGCGAATGATCCAGGAGATAAACCGAAGCCCGTTAACCCCTTCCCAAAAATCCAGATTAACCTTTCGGCTGTACCGATTGCTGGGAAATCGAGCAAAGCGCAGAGTCCAGAGCCTATTTAAATAGGTAAGTTAGTCCCACTTGTCCTACAAAGTTGTTTCGATCATATCCAGGCACGAAATATTGATCCGGGTCATTTTCCAGATACCACTTGTAGTTCAGGGTATTGACATACTGGAATTTACCGGCCAGCAGGAAGTTTCCGAATTTCCACTCCGGAGTAAGGGAAAATACGATGTCTACGTATTTGTTCCTTAAATCCTTGGAAGCTTCGTAGCGGTAATAGTAGAAGTCATTGTTGTATTCTATCCTTTCCACATGAAATCCTATTTTCTTCAAGCCTTCGACCCATGCTGCTCCCACAAAAATCTGGTTGGACGCAGGTCCATTTCCAATGCCTAAAACTTGCCCATGATGGGTATATCCATGACGGACATGATCATGAATGTACCAGGTCCTTAGCTGACGGATATCATCCCGAATAGTTTGACCGGAAAGGGTCATTTCGGAGCTGATTTCGATAAACCGGTTAGGGTTTTTGGTGCTCAACAGATGTGCAAACCCAAAGGTAAACGCCCTTCCGGATTCTGGGGTAATGATAAAATCAGAAAGACGGCGATCATTATCTCTAGTACCATATTCCCCATAAAACTCAAATCTTCCCTCAGGACTCAGCCATCTGAAAAATCCTGAACTAAACTGTTGCCTTTTCTCCTGGATCGGGTCATACACAGTCGGGGCTTTTTTCCTTCCGTTGAAAACCGGAAGCAAATCACTCAAGCCAGATACATCCTCCCGATACATATGATTTACAGAACCATATCCCAGAAATAAACCTGGAACCCACTTCGGCTGGTAGGTAAAAATCAATCCTGACAAATAGCGGTTGCCATTCTCTGCTTTGGGATAATACACGGGATTCTGCTGAATGGTATAGTCCGGCCAGGGAGGAAGAAAGTCCGTGCTTTTCAAAAACCCGGAAATAAATTGCGTTTCGAAAGAGCCAATTTCGGTTTTTACCGGTCGGCGGGTATTCAGGGTAAAATGGAGAAATCCCGGGGCATTGTTTCCCAATAACAGCGAATTTCTTCTGCCAGGCCCCCACCATAAATTCTCATTGGAAACACCTATGGACAATCCTTCCAGATTGAATCTCAAGCTGGATTGTCCCAAGTAAACTTGGTTGAAAGGCCCATCTCCGAATCGCTCGGGCATGTCGATGCGATTCATGTATTCGTAATAGAATAGTATGGTCGCCTGATGCTCGATTGGAAATCCGAGATAATCTTTGTTTTGTGCCAAAAGGATTTCTGGCTGAAACTGCAGGCTAAACTTGCCATATTCTGCATATACTCCCGGACTGATGATCTGTTGAATTCCACGGTTGGGAATCATCGCACCGTCATTGATCCCGAATGCATAGGTGGAGTTGTATTGCATTTTATACACTCCCGGCAGGGTGAGAAATTTGCCTTTGCTTTCTTTGCCAAATTTCCAGTGAAAATCCGAGTTGTCCAGATCTACTAAGGAGCTATCCAGATCAAACCCATTTTCCAAACCCATGATTTCGGTGGGATAAACAGGCCGTATCATCCAAGAACTGGCGGAATCCACTTTTCCCAGCAGCTGCAGCCTTCTCAGGTAATCATCCAAAACCGGAGTACCCACTGGAATTACCTGAGCTTTTATCGGGCTGGAAAACAGGGCTAACACTACCCAAAATACCAAGCGAAAAATGTACAATCGATCTCTCATTATTTATTCGTTTGGATGACCTCCACTTGAATACTGGCAATGGACCAGGACTCATCACAAATCGGATCGGGAGAATTTTCTGCAAGGAGTTCGGCTCCCATAAACACCCGAATACTGGGATTGGAATGCTCGATTAGTTCCTCTATCCGGTAGCGTGTGGTATAATTTGCAAAAGCCCCAAAAATACAGAGTCCGGGTAGATTGGTCTGAATAGCACCGGATTTAGGGGTGTTTTGCCTAAAAAAAGCATTGGGATAGGATTGATAGAGGCAGTAGGTCGATTCGCAGGGGGAGTTGGAGAAAGTCGTCCGGAATATCTCATCCCGATCATAGCCCATGTACCAGAAATCTGGACCTGCTACCCCATCATCCGGGTTTCCATCCCAGCTGTCATGAATCAGAATTTCGGCCGTAATTTTCACAAAATTGTGGGCTGGAAGATTATCCACCGTCACAGCTACTTCCTCGTTGTGATAGATACCGGCTAGGGTATCATTTCTCCAGATGAAAAGTTTCCCGTTTTCAAATCCCTCCAAATTCAAATCAGAAAAATTGTTGTAGTAAACGATCTGCTGGGTTTCGACTGTCTCCACACAGGAAACCAGTGTCAGCAATAGCCCAACTACCGTGAGAAATGGCGGTAATTTCAGCCTTTGTAATAATTTCATTCGGAGCAGTTTTGCAAAAATTTCAGAGCTACAAAGAAACAAAAATCAGGCTAATTCAGGTCTAAGAATCTCCCGGAAAAGCCGGTCTTCCTTTGAACTTTACGTATTTTTACCACAAAATAATATTACCCATGTCAATTTTTACCCTAGTCGCCGGTGCAAGACCTAATTTTATGAAAATTGCACCCATCATTCATGCCTTTCAGAAAAAGCAAAAAGAAGGAGTAAACCTTCAGTTCAGATTGGTCCATACCGGACAGCATTACGACAAAAAAATGTCCGGAGACTTTTTTGAGCAACTCCATATTCCAGAGCCCAATGCCAACTTAGGCGGAGGAGGAGGTACCCAAGCCGAGCAGACCGCGGCGATCATGGTAGCCTTTGAAAAAGAGCTGATGGAAAACCGGCCCGATCTAGTCATTGTGGTCGGAGATGTGACCAGCACTTTGGCCTGCTCGATTGCAGCCAAAAAACTTCAAATCGATGTCGCGCATGTGGAAGGTGGAATACGCTCGGGGGATTTGAGCATGCCGGAGGAAATCAACCGAATGGTCACGGACTCGATCACCGATCATTTTTTCACCACTTCAGAAATCGCAAACGTGAATTTAAGAAAAGCAGGAGTGTCGGAAGAAAGGATCCATTTTGTAGGGAATACCATGATCGATACGCTGCTATCACAAATGCCGAATTTCAAAAGGCCGGAGGGAAAAATCTTCGAATCTCTAGTACCGGGAAATTATTTTGTGATGACCATGCACAGACCTGCCAATGTGGATCAGGAAAAATCCCTGAAGGAAATGATCGATGCGATTTTGGAAGGCACTGGCGGACTTCCGATCGTATTCCCTGTGCATCCCCGGACTGCCAAAAACCTGCAATCTTTGGGCATCAATGCTCCCAATCTTCTTTTATTAGAACCTTTGGGCTATTTGGAGTTCAACTATTTGGTCAAAAATGCCAAAGGGGTTATCACTGATTCCGGAGGGGTCACCGAGGAGACGTCAGTCATGAATGTACCATGCGTCACTCTTCGGGACAATACGGAGCGTGCCGAAACAATCCACTTTGGGACCAATGAGCTGGTAGGAACCGATCCCAAAAAGCTAAAGCCTTATTTGGACAAAATCATGGCCGGAGAATGGAAGCAATACCAGGGTATTCCACTTTGGGACGGAAAAACCGCCGAAAGAATTGTAACTATTTTAATCGAACAATACGCATGAATCCAACTTCCC
>JAJLJS010000003.1:0-16842 GCA_033844545.1 Cyclobacteriaceae bacterium
TGAAGCACCACCCCAAGTTGGGAGCGGAAAGACTCCAAAGTGACCGTCTGCAAATCCACTCCATCCAACAGAATCTGTCCGGAATCCGGATTTAAAAAAGTGGCAGCCAGTCCCGCAATGGTGGTTTTACCAGAACCGGAAGTCCCAACTAAGGCAGTCACCGATCCAGCAGGAGCCCGAAAACTGATATTTTTCACGACATCCTTGCCTGATTCATAGGCAAAGGAAACATTCTGAAATTCTACATTTCCCTGGATTTTGGGAATGGAATGAGTTCTTTTTCGATCATCTGCCTCCAGAGGAGTGTTCATGATTTCCTCCGTACGATCCAGCCCGGCAAAGGCTTCCGTAAACTGACTTCCGATATTGGACATTTGCACAATCGGGGCGATCATAAATCCCAAGAAAAGCGTAAATGCCAAAAAGTCCCCAAAGGTTATTTCCCCCTTCATGATCATCCAGCCTCCGATTCCCATGATTCCGGCTGAGGCCAATCCCAACAGGAAAGTCCCCATGGAAGTCACAAAGCTGGTGGCAGTCAGACTGGCTTTGACATTCAAAAAGAGATCTTCTACTCCTTTTTCAAAAGTTTTGATTTCCTGCGCTTCGGCATTGAAACCTTTAATTACCCGGATTCCTCCTAAGGTCTCAGTAAGTCTTCCGGTGACTTGGGCATTGATTTTTCCCCTCTCCCGAAAGATGGGACGGATTTTCCCAAATGCCTTTAAGGAAACCAATCCGAAAATAGCTACGGGTACCAAGACATATAGCGTCATCAAAGGGCTAATGCTGATCAATAAAACCAAGGATATCGCAGAAGTCAAAATCCCCCCGATCATTTGGGCAAAGCCGGTTCCGACCAGGTTTCTGACCCCTTCCACATCGGTCATGATCCGGCTGACCAATTCCCCCGTTTTGGCGTTGTCGAAAAATCGGATAGGAAGTTTGATGATATGCCTTTGCACTTGGGCCCGAAGCTTGGAAATAAGATTTTGGGCCTCCACACTCAGGATCTGTGTCAAGGAATAGGATGTCACCGATTGGATAATAATCGCAGCCACCACCGCTAGGATCAGCCATTTGAGCATGTTCAAGTCATTGCTCGGGATCACATCGTCCACCAGATACTTACTGGCTCCTGGGAGAATCAGACCTGCCAATCGGCTGATGATGATCAAAAACAAACCTAAAAACAGCTGTCTTCTTCTAGGCCAAATAATGGTCTGGAAGACCTGAGCCATAGTTATTTTTCGTTCTTTGGGATTCGCCATTTGGGATAGAATTTAAAGCATAAACCCCAGCCTAAAGTCCGGGGTTCATCTTATTTCTCATCTGATTTAATTCTGGGCTTAAGTTCCACTGGTTCAGTGGATTTGCCTTTGATCCTCAAATTAATCAATTCCACACTGAGAGAGAAAAATACCGCAAAATAGATGTAACCCTTGGGTACCTCGTAATGAAATCCTTCCAAAAGCAGCATAAATCCAATCAGAATCAGAAAGGAAAGTGCCAGCACCTGAAGAGTAGGGTGATTATTGATAAATCGGGAGATTCTGCCTGCAAATGCCATCATTACCCCCAAGGAAATAATAACGGCAATAATCATCACCGATACATGATCCACCAATCCCACTGCAGTGAGGATAGAGTCGAAGGAAAAAATAATATCCAACATCACGATCTGAACCAATACAGATCCCAAACTCTTTGCAGAATTCACTTTGACTTCTTCAGGCTGTCCTTCCATCTTATGGTGGATTTCCATGGTGGATTTAAACAGCAAAAAGACTCCTCCGACCGCCAAAATCAAATCCCTTCCGCTAAAGTCATATTCCAGAATAGTAATCAAAGGCTGGGTAAACTTAACGATGTAGGATATTCCCAAAAGCAAACCTATCCTAAAAAAAAGCGCCAACAACAGGCCTAAATTTCTTGCCTTTGCCTGTTGGTTTTCCGGCAATTTGTTTGAGACAATGGAGATAAAAATGATATTGTCCACCCCCAAAACGATTTCTAGAAAAGTCAGGGTCAATAAGGCAATCCAAGTGTCAGTTTGATAGAATATTTCCATATATAGGTTTTGGCATAAAAAAAGCCTGTCAAAAATAAGACAGGCTCTGATTTAATTTTCCAATTGGAAATTATTTTGTTTTCGGCAAAACATTGGAGATCAAGGACACTTTCTCAATCGGCTCCGTGGCATTGGAATAGATTCTCACCACCGAGTTTTGCTTTCCCATTTTACCCGCCGAGTTGAAAGAAACTTTGATCTCTGCGGATTTCCCGGGTGCAATGGGTGTTTTTGGCCATTCAGGCACCGTACAGCCGCAGGTTGCCGCCACGTTTGAAATCACCAAGGCTTCCGTTCCGGAGTTGGTCAGGATAAAGGTATGCTCCACTTTGTCTCCCTGCACGATATCTCCAAAATCAACCTGTTTTTCCTTAAAGGAAATCACTGCTCCTGATCCGGCGGTTTGAGCATTTGCCCCAAACACCAAAACCAGCGCAAATAGACTGAATAAGATTCCTAGCTTTTTCATGATAGTATTTTGGTTTATGATTTAAATATTCTTCTTTTTTTACAGGCTTCAAAGCAATTCAAAACCTCTTTTGACCCATAAATGTGAAAATACCTTGCCAAAGTTCCCTTTATGGGCTTGTTAAAAAAAGTGAAGGAGTCATTTTTTGGGCTAATCGACCTCTTGTTTGAAAGTAGTAAAGAATTGGGGAGAGAAATTCACCAGGTACAGCTCCTCGCTGGCTCGGGTCATGGCGGTGTAAAGCCATCGGACAAAGTCTTTATCCACCTGCTCATCCTTCAAATACCCCTGATCCACAAAAACAGCCTTCCACTGTCCTCCTTGAGCCTTGTGGCAAGTCAGGGCATAGGCAAACTTGATCTGCAGGGCATTGAGGTAGGGATCTTTTCGGATCAATTCCTGTCTTTCGGTTTTATTGGCCACATCGGAATAGTCCTCAGCCACCTGATCATACAGACTCCGGTATTGGTCCCGCGTCAGGGATGGACTTGGTGAATATAAGGTGTCCAAAATGACCTTTGCCTCGAAATAGGGCTCTTCCGGATAGTCCAGCAGCCTTAGCTCCAAAGTTGCGAATCTGAGTCCATACATGTCTTCAAAGCTTCGGATTTTCATGATTTCTACCATATCCCCGTTGGCCAGAAAGTTGACCTTATCTGACTCAGCCATATAGGTATAGTTGTTTTTGACAATCATCAGCAAATCCCCAGTGCTCACCTCATCTTCATAAAAGTGGATAATTCTCCGGATGTAAAGATTGTATTGGACTGCTGCCTTGTTGGACCGGGTGACGATGGTGGTGTTTTCCGTCCCAAACTTCTCGTAGGCATATCGAAGTCCATCTTCCAGCCGTTCGGAGGTCATTTTGAAGGTGTCTTTGAATCCAGCAGTATGAATCTGAATTTGTGCTTGGTCTTTTTTTAAAAGCTGCCGCAATTGTGTCGCATTGTATAAGATCCCGGATTCCAATCGCTGGCGCATGACTTCGGTAAGCTCGATCTCACCGGCCTGCAATCGAAAATGCCGAAGCAGATACCCAGCATCCAGGGCAGGACTATACTCACTACCGACTGGAGGAAGCTGTGCGGTATCCCCTACCAGCAGCAATCGGTTGTCTTTCCCAGAAAATACAAACTGGACCAGATCCCAAAGCAAATTCCCGGACATTCCTCCATCGTCGGCTAACATGGAGGATTCATCCACTATGAAAAGCGTGTCTTTGTAGTAATTTTTTTGAAGAGCAAATCCACCCCCCAGCGTTCCAGGATCTCCTTTGGGTTTGTAGATGATTTTGTGGATGGTATAGGCCCCTCGCCCTGAGTAATTGCTCATGACTTTTGCAGCTCTTCCGGTTGGGGCCAGCAATAGTGATCGCATGTCCAATCTGGGTAGAATCTTCACCAGGGCGGAGATTAGGGAGGTTTTACCAGTTCCCGCATACCCTTTAAGGACAAAGGTCGGTTTGGCTTCCGGGTTCTTTTCCAGAAATGAATTCATCAATTGGAAAAAGGAAGCCTGACCCGAAGTCGGAGAAAACGGGAAAAATTTGATTAAAAGCTCCGAGGGCTTGATCTTTGCCGAACTATCTTTACCCATATCCCCGAAGGTAAATGTCCCAAGATCAAATCAGCAAGGAAATCGAAGCAAAATTTGGAAACCGACTCCGTAGCCGGGTAAATGGGATTTTGATTGAAAATGAAAAAATCCTGATGGTCAAGCACCACATGGGCCCTAAGCGTTTTTTTTGGTCTGTTCCGGGTGGAGGAATGAAATTCGGAACTTCAGCCACGGTAAACTTACAACGGGAATTTCTGGAAGAAACCGGATTGGAAATTCAGGTAGACGCCTATTTATTTGTCCATGAGTATTTGGATCCCCCTCTGCATGCCATGGAGCATTTTTTTTGGGTCAAAAGGATCGGAGGCAATCTCATGCTTGGTTCGGATCCAGAAATGGGAGATTCTGATCAGATCCTCTTAGATTTTGCCTGGATGAGTATAGAACAGCTCAAAAATCTTCCAAAAGATTCACTTCATCCCGTATTTTGGGGAATTAAAACTCTCCCTGACCTAGGATTGTGGAAAGGATATTTTAATTTTGGAAATAATTCTATAAAATAGCACGTTTTAAAAAACCTTCAACCTTAACCAGATTTCTAAATCTTATCAAAAATGAATCTTACTAGAGTTCTCTCCTTAGTGTTCTTCGCAGCTGCTGTATTCTTGGGCTACCTTCTTTGGAAAGGTGTCAACGATGTGGTGGAAGAAGAAAAAAGAATTGCCCTACTTGAAGCTGCAACCATCCAGAAACTTGAGATGCTTCGAGATGCTCAGCTGGCTTACCAGGCTTCCAATAACAAATACGCAAGTACTTGGGACTCTCTGAGAACTTTCATTGAAGAAGGCCAAATCTGGCTGGTGCAAAGAACCGAAACTACCAAACTGCTGGACTACGGAGCTGAGGAAATCACCGTAACTTATGATACCTTAGGATCTGTCAGCGTAATGGACTCTTTGTTCAACGAAAGAAAATACCCAGACTTCAATATTGACCTGCTACCGGTTGTCCCAGGTTCTGGTGGAAAACAATTTGAATTCTTTGCCGACAAAATCGAAAAAACCGGAGGTTACATGGTAAACGTTTTTGAAATCCGTGACCCAGCTCCAATCAATCCAGAAAGAAGAGCAAACAACAACGAAAAGGCCTTGAGAGTAGGTTCCAGAACTGACGCATCTACGGAAGGTAACTGGAAATAATCCCCCCGTTTTTGAAAACTGAGATTAAAGTCTATAAAAGTGATAAGTTTGATGTGGAAGACACAGCGAGCTTATCACTTTTTTTGTACCCAAAAACCGCTTTTGTTTTTGCCAAGGATCAAAACGGTGCCAATATCGCCATCCACCATCATCTGGATGCGGAATTAGGAAACTTGGATCATCTGCTAGGATCGGATCCACTCCTGAAGCAGGATGTCCCGGTGAAGGTTTACTTGCATCAGCCCGTCTTTTCACTAGTCCCTGGAATGCTTTTTCAAGCAGAACGTGCCTCTGAGTACCTGAAGTTCTCCGGAGAAACGTCCGGAAAGCACCACTATTTCCATTGCAGCCTGGACAGCAATAACCTGATTCTGGTTTCCTCCATTCCAGAACAGCACAAGAAATCCCTTGATGCAAGATTCCCCGAAGTATCTTTCTTTCACGGGGCTTTTTCTTTCCTTTCCTACCTTTTCAAAGAACGGTTCAACCTTATCGGACAGGAAATCCTTGTTCATTATTTTGAAAGCCATATTTACATAGCAGCTTTCACCGATCAAGAATTGAGTATGTTCAATATTTTTGAACTCAAGGGAAAAGATGACTTGGTGAAATACACCTCCATTGTGATGGAGCAACTCCAATTTGACCGAAAATATGCCCGGGTTAGTGTCTTTGGAGCACCGGAAATCAGTGGGATTACTGAGGAATGGGGAGAGATTTATTTCCACCATTTTCGAATGCTAAAGCCGCATGCCAATCAAAACTATGGTCATGGATTCAAGCACCTGAAGTCTGAAAATTTATTCGAAGCGAATTGGCAAATGGATTAGGACATGAAGAAAATCGCCATTTTTCCAGGATCATTTGATCCGTTTACCAAAGGTCACCATGACATTGTTCTAAGAAGCCTCAACTTATTTGATGAGGTAGTCATCGGAATTGGGTACAATTCCACAAAGAAAAACCGGTATTTCGACATCGATTTCATGGTTCCAAAGATTGAATCAGTCTATCAATCCATGCCAGAGGTCAAAGTCATCGTATACAATGAACTCACCTCCACCCTCGCTAAAAAGTTGGGTGCAAAATTTCTGGTAAGAGGTCTGCGTAATACTACCGATTTCGAATACGAAAATACCATCAGTCAAATGAACCGGTACTTAAACGAAGAATTGGAGACGGTTTTTTTAATTACTTCACCAGAATTTGCCCCCATCAGCTCCACCATCATCCGGGAGGTGCATCGATATGGAGGGGATGTCTCCGAATACCTTCCTTACAATATCTGAGATTTTGCGTGCCTTTTCAGGTATTGCTTGAACAAATACCTCATAGAGGGATAGGAATTAATCAGGGCAGTTTTGGCATCCCCCTCAGCCATCCAAAGAATGTCATCAATGCCTTCTTCCACTTGAGGCTTCATCCCCGCATCATTGGAGCATTCCATGGCATACCAATAGGTTTTCTTAAGAATTGACTTTCTATTTTGGGTGTAGGTATGCCAGGTGTTGACCACATGCGGGCCAAGTTTGACTTTAATATTGCACTCTTCTTCCACTTCTCTTTTAGCACATGCTTCTGGAGTTTCTCCCCGATCAAATTTCCCTTTTGGGAAATCCCATTTTCCCAACCGGAAAATCAACAAAACTTTTTCCTTTTTGGAAACTATTCCCCCTGCTGCTTTGACGATCAAAAATCTGCTTTTGACAAATTCTTTCAGGGACTTTTTGTCTTTGGAAACTAAGGTGACGGAATCCAGCTTCTTCATTTTCCTTGTCCGCAGGAGATAAAGAAGCCTGATAATCAGATCATGGGAAGGCTCATGAAAGATCACGTCCTCCTCCCATTCTATTTCTGTGGGCAGTTCATCACTCTGGGTATAGACATGCTCATAAGTCTTAGAAGGATCAATTTCATCATAGCTGATCAATTCCAATGGTTTGTCATTGACAAAAATCTTCATGGGCGGAAATGGAAATTTTCTGCTGGTTCGATCAAAAATGCATAAAAAAATCAGGCGGTACAATCTTATCCTTCCATTATCTGTTAATTTTGAACCTATGGAAATTTTAGATTTAGGTACTGCTGCAGAAGTGGCAGACAAGCTGCTTGAGATCCAGGCGATTCGTCTTCAACCCGAAAAACCCTTTACTTGGGCATCTGGCTGGAAGTCACCCATTTATTGCGACAACAGACTTTCTCTTTCTTTTCCAGAAGTGAGGAAACTCATCCGCGACCAATTGGTCAAAAGTGTCATGCACTTTTTTCCTGAAGCTGAAGCCATTGCCGGAGTGGCCACGGCAGGGATTCCTCAGGGAGCCCTGATTGCGAATGAACTTGATTTGCCATTTATCTATGTCCGATCCAAACCCAAAGGTCACGGAATGGAAAACATGATCGAAGGCAGAGTAACTCCAGGTCAGAAGGTCGTGGTTGTGGAGGATTTGGTGTCTACTGGAGGAAGTTCCCTGAAAGCAGCCGAAGACCTAAAGGCGGCTGGTTTTGAAGTTTTGGGAATGGTGGCAATTTTCAGTTACGGCTTTGATTTAGCTGCCAAAAACTTTGAAAATGCCGGGGTGAAATTGGTTTGCTTGTGCAATTATGACCATTTGCTGCCTCGTGCGGTCAAAAGGAAATACATAGACGAAGCGGCTATGGAGTCCTTGGGAGAATGGAGAAAAGATCCGGGAAACTGGAAGCAATAAAAAATCTAAGCTGAGCATCACCGCTCAGCTTTTTTATTTCTCAAACAGGCCGATGGATCCTCCTACCCAATCCTTGTCCTTGTTGAATTTGACTCCGATCATTTCTCCTCTACTTAATCGGACCAGGTTTCCAACCACTTGAGGACTTGGATCAGATTCGGGCCAAAGGCAAAGAATTCTAACTTCCACTTTTACCCTGCCATCGGGAGCTTGGATCACCGGAGCATAATGGACCTTTTTTTGAAGAATGTACAGATCCTTTTCTTTCACCGCCTCTACATCTTTTTGGGTCACATGGAAAATGACTCCAGAGCCCGAAAAGGAAAAAAGAGGCTTCAGGACGTAGTTTTCCAAATCCTCGGGAATCTCCTTCAGCTCACTCAAAAGGCTGGTCTCGATGAAATAAGGCCCTTGAAGATAGGGAAGGATAAACTTGGAGATGCGAGTGTACCAATTGGGATGCCCGGCCCATTCTACCTCCAGCTCATCCGTGAAACTAAATTGCAGCTTGAGGTCTTTTCTCAGGTCCAATTCATCAAATATCACCCGGTTATATATCCTTCGGATTTGGATCTTTTGTCCGGAGGAATTTTGGTAAAATAGTTTTTTGCCTTCCCGAATTACTTCGGTGACACAGATTACAGGAATACCCAAATCCCTTGAAGCATAATAAAAATCTATCTTGGTGTTTTGCTTTTCCGGCTCAATCTCCAACAAAACCACCTCTTCTACTCCATATTTCCCGAGGACTACCTGCTTCAAATAACTCAGGTATTGAATTTCACCCATTCCGTTCGGATATGGAGTAAACTCCTCCAAGAAAGGATAATGCCGGAGAAATTTTCGAAAAAGATTAAACTGAAAATTGAAGATGGAAGGAAAGCCCTGGACTTCGATCAATTTGGGAACAAGCTGTCCTTCTTCCTCACAAATCCCGAAGTCAATGGCCATAAACTGGGTATGGGCATCCTCATTGGGGACAGAGGTGTTGAGTTCGATGGACCTTTGGGTCAATGATTTGAAGTCCGGTTTTTTGACGAAATCAATGACCTGATTACAAGCTTCTAGAAGTTTTTCTTCCAGAAATTTGGGGATAAAAAAAGGCGTTTCCGCAATCCGAAAGGTAGGAGCAAAACCAAAATCATCCGCCACGTCCTTCAATAAGGCCTGGTATTTTTTTGGGGTGAACTCAGCGTTAAAGCGATGGCGGATGTCCTCGATCATATCAGGTCAAAGTGGGAGTTTGGGCGAGTTTGATTTTGCGAAGAGACTGTTCCAGAAAATTCGGAATCAAGGTCTCATTGGTTTTATAAATTTTATTTTCATCCACCAAGTCTTCCAGCATGGTTCGGAACTTTGCCTTTCCTTTGAGTTCAATGATTTTTTCGCGAACCACCGGTTTTTTCAGGTGTTCCAAAAAACTCACTGCATCAGCTTCGGGATGAAATTGGGTACCCACAATATCTTCCCCAAACCGGATCGCCATTACTGCACGTTCATATTCCACATGATTTCTCAACTTTTCCAAGGCAATGATTTTTGCTCCCAGAGTCCTAAATTTTCTCAAATTGGGCTGAACGACTTGAAAATCCCTGGAATCCACCGCCCAAAATGGATTATCCAAACCCTGGAAAAGGGGATCGTTCATTCCTTCCGGGGTCTTGTGGATGGTCATGACACCGAAGGAAGTAGACTTCCGTTTGGTGATTTGTCCTAAGCCAAAATGCTTACAGGCCATTTGAAACGAATGGCAGATGAGCAGCAAGTGCTTTTTTTGAGAATGATTCAGGTTCCAAACCCAAATCTGATCCAGAAAATCATAGTATCGCTGGTCCCAATTGCCATCCCCGTCCAAAGGATTTCCAGGTCCTCCGGTAGAAATAAAAATATCGTACTCCACTATTTCCGGGAGTTCTGCTTTTCCTCTTACGTCAAATTCCTTCCAAGAAATTCGGTCCGAAAATCTTGATAAGATGTCGTGGATACAGCGCATGCCCTGATTGGGCTCCCCATCGTACATATCCAAAATCGCCAGCTGTATTTTTCTCTTTGGCACGTGTTAAGTCGGTTTATATTCTGGCCCAAAGTTAGGAATTCCCTCAAATCCCTTCCGTAAACTTGGAAGTAATAAAATCTACCACGGCCTCCAGGCTTCCTGTCTCTTCAAACACGGCTAATTGCTGATCCGCGCCGGTCCCCTTTTCCAGAATCTTGTGGACGTAATTTATTTCTTCCCTGCTTCCCAATTCGTCCACCACATCCTCAATAAAGTCCAGCAGTTCCATGATCAGCTCTTTCGTGGGAACTTCTACTTTTCTTCCAAAATCAATCAACAGTCCGTCGATTCCATTACGTGCAGCCCTGAATTTATTTTCCCGGATCAAGGCAATCCGATAGATGTTAAATCCGGTATTGCTCATGAGAAGCTTGTATAGTTTGGCCACCACCGCCTGGATAATGGCTACAATACAAATGGTCTCATCGACGGTCAGGCACATGTCGCAGATGCGAAATTCAATCGTACTGAAGAAGGGATGCATTCTCAGGTCCCACCAGATTTTTTTGGGATTGTCGATGCAATTGGTCTTGACCAGAATCTCGAGAAAATTATCATAGGCTTGGACTGAATCGAAGTATTCCGGCAAACCTGTTCTCGGAAACTTGGCAAAAACTTTTGCCCGAAAGGCTTTAAATCCCGTATTTCTCCCTTCCCAAAAGGGAGAATTGGCAGTAAGTGCATAGATATGCGGTAGAAAATAGCAGGCTTGATTCATCAATTGCAAAGCAATCTCCCTGCTTTCAATCCCTACGTGTACATGAAGTCCAAAAATCAGATTGGACCGGGCAATATCCTTGAGCTCATTGACAATATTATGATACCTGGGATCATCCGTAATCTCCTGATCCTGCCATTTGGCAAAGGGATGAGTACTCGATGCCCCTGCGACTAAGCCCTGCCTTTTGGCCAGTTCATCAATTTTTCTTCGGAGAAAGGAAACTTCCCTTCGGGCCTGGGCCACATCCTCACAGATGTTCGTGCCTACTTCCACCACACTTTGGTGCATTTCAGCCTTTACCTGCTCCCGAAGCTGAATCTTCCCTCCTTCTACAATTTTGGACATATGCGATCTTAAATCCCTGGTTTTGGGATCAATGATCATGTATTCTTCCTCCACTCCAAGGGTGAATTTTGGAAGCTTTTTTAGTGGTTGCGCCATGGTCTTGGTTTAAAATCGTTTGGCGGATTCGACCGCTCCTTTCATGAATGTCCCCCAGGTGAGGTTCATTTTGCCCGGTTTTTGGGCTTTGGCGTAGGCAATTGCCATTTTCGCCGCCTCCTCCACTACCCAGTCAAAATTAGCCTGCCCCACAGAATTCACATCCGCATCCGGAGCAGGATTACCAAAATCAATGGCATATGGAATTCCATCCCGTACTGCAAATTCCACGGTATTGAAATCATAGCCCAATCCCTGACAGAGCCGCATGGTGTAGTCCTTCACCGTATTCAGCAGCTTTTTGGATGCCGGAGCTTTATCTACTACATAGCGGAGATGGTGGGGATTTCTGGGTTCATATTCCATAATCCTAACTGCCTTTCCCCCCAGGCAATACACCCTGAAATATTCGTCAAAGACAATTTCTTCCTGAAGCAACATGACCAATTGCCCAGTTTCTGGGTGTTTCTGGAAAAACTCTTCCTTGTTTTCCAGGCGGTAGACATTTTTCCATCCTCCTCCGGCATAAGGCTTCATGTACGCCGGAAAACCTACATACCCAAAAATCCCTTCCCAATCCAAAGGCGCCGCAAGATTTCGAAACGACTTGCTGGTCGTGTCTGTCGGATGCTGGGCAGAGGGTAAAATAACTGTTTTCGGAAGAGGTACGCCCAATTGGTCGGCAAGACAGTTGTTGAAGAATTTGTCATCAGCACTCCACCAGAAGGGGTTGTTGATTACGGCGGTACCGGTAAGGGCTGCGTTTTTCAGATAAGCTCTATAAAATGGGACATCCTGGGAGATCCGGTCTATTATTACTGCATATTCTGTAAGTTCATTCTGAACAACTTTGTCAATTCTCACGGGTTCAGCCACGATTCCTTTTTCAGCTTTTTCATTTACCCTTTCTACAAAAGCATGGGGAAAGGTATCCTCCATCCCAAAAAGTATCCCGATTTTCTTCATGATTTCAGTGGTTAAAGTGATTGGTTTTTATATGGATTAATTAGTCAAATTTGATAGTCGATAGATAGTGGGGAAACATTTCTCTCCAAACCGGCCAGTCATGCGGTTTGTCTTGACGGACATCCAGCCAATGGTCCACATTTTTTTGTTTGAGGGCAGCATGGAGTTTCAAATTTGCATCATAGCAAATGTCCCAATTGGAGGTCCCCAGAATGATCCGCATATTCCAAAGTTCATAGTCCTGAAGTCCGGGAAGGTATTCCAGAGGACTGTTGTAAAAGATGTCATCATGCTGGTACCCATCCATGAAGCTTCTGATGTCGAAGGCCCCGCTCATGCTAAACATATGGCTCACATAGCCTGGGTGTCTGAAGGCAAAGTTGGCGGCATGATATCCTCCAAAACTGCATCCTGCCATTGCGACTTTGGCCACGGAGGTATTTAACCTCACCCGCTCCACAATTTCGTGGCAGATCATTTTGTCATAAGCCACGTGATTCTGGATCCGCTGGTGGGGGTGAATCCCCTTATTGTAGAAACTTTGCGCATCACTGCTGTCCGGACAATAAATCTGAATCAAGCCCTGCTCCAAAAACCAATGTGCCGAACCGACCAATCCCATATCCTTATTTTCATGAAAGGACCCTTTGGAAGTAGGAAAAAGTATCACTGGATAACCCGCATGGCCCAGTACCAGCATTTGCACATCCCTATTTACGTAAGGAGAGTACCATTTAAAATATTCTTCTTTCATGATTTTGGCTTAGATAAAGGCTCAGAGTAAAGATCTGAATCTTATACTACTCAAAAATCAGGATATTGAAAAGAAGATGTCGAAAGCCTTTGTCAATAAAAAATTAAATTTTGATTTCCCCGGAATCCACGAGGGCATATTTTTTATAAAATAACTTTTTCAGGACCCCGGCAAGAATGCCCAAAACTATGATTCCCGCCAGAATCCATTTGGCAGTCGTGGATACTGAGGCCAAGACAACTATGGAGTTGCCTATCGCCGGAAAAACATTCAGAATTTTCAATACTGCCAGATTTTCCAAGAGATCCGCAAACGCAGCAATAAAAGGGATATACACAATACTGGTATTTCCCCAAAGTCTAAACAATACCCCCGCCAACAGTAATGAATAGGTAACCAGGTAGGGCATGTCCAAAGCCAGTAGCCCGAATTTATAATCTGCAATTTGACTAGAACTCAATTGGCTCAAGGAATTGATCACATCTTCTCTGGAATACGCAAATTTTAAATCCAATGCCTGATCCTTCGGAAGAAATTGAGGAATCATCGCATTGAATGCAATAAACAGAATTCCCAAAATCACTAAGCCTTTGGTAGGTGAAACCGACTTTACCAATCTGATCATATTAAAAATATTTGAGGATTAAGATATACGTTTAACAAATCTGTTCAAACTATTTTTAAAAGAATAAATTTGACTTAGATCAAGAATAATCCTATTCCTTTGAAAACCAGGTGGAATACATCGGATAATTTCTGGCCGTCCTCATGATCACTTCTCTCATATCATTGCCTATCTCTTTCACTTTTTTGGCGGGCATCCCTGCATAGATAGAGCCTGGCTCTACGATAGTACCTGCCAAGACCACAGCTCCGGCAGCAATCACGGAATCCGAATGAACAATAGCACCATCCATGACAATCGCCCCCATGCCAATCAATACCCGATCATGAATGGTACAGCCATGAACGATGGCATTGTGGGCAATGGATACTTGATTGCCAATATGAGTGGGAGCTTTCTGGTAGGTACAATGGATTACGGCACCGTCTTGGATGTTGGTGTGATCCCCGATGCGTATCTCATGCACATCTCCACGAATTACGGCATTAAACCAAACAGTACAGTTTCTTCCCATTACCACATCTCCTATCACCGATGCATTGGGTGCCAACCAACATTCTTCCCCAAATTGAGGCCCTTTCCCCCTTACTTCCATGAGTAGTGCCATAGCTTTCTTTTGCTGTATTTTAAACTTTTCCTCCTGAAAATTAGAAATTTTACTCCGAATGCAACTTTTTATTTCCGAATTCGGTTTCGTGTATATACATTTAAATCCTAAACTTACAATTCTTCCAATTCAATTATGAAAACGACCAAACAACTTGGGTTATTACTGGCAACTGCCATGCTTGCATTTGCATGTTCCAAACCAGCGGACACAGTAGAAACTACTGAGGCTCAAGAAGTAGCACAAGGCGAAGGACAAACTTTGCCAGTTCAGACTACCGCAACTGCTATTTCTTGGACTGGTTACAAGCCATCCGGAAAGCACTTCGGTAAAATCCCAACAACTTCCGGAGAAATTACTGTTGCCGGAAATCAAATCACCAGCGGAACGTTCACGTTCGACATCCCATCTTTGACCATCGAAGATATGGAAGCCGGATCTGAATTTCACGGAAAACTCCACGGACATCTGTTGTCTCCTGATTTCTTCGATGCCGCAAACTATCCAACGGCAACCTTTGAAATCACGGGTGTTGAACCATTCTCCACAGGAGATGTATTGGCAGACAAAGAGGAATTCAAGTCCGAGTTCACCCCTTCCTCTGTTTCTGAGCTAGCCCCTGCTAACCCAACTCATTGGATCAGCGGTAACCTGACCATGAGAGGAACCACCAAAAACATCAAGTTTCCGGCAGCCGTCAGCATGGAAAACGGAAAATTGACCGCGAAAGCTGGATTCAACATTGACAGAACTGATTGGGGTCTTCAATATCAGGACGAGTCCGACGTAGTGGACAAGGCAAAAGACAAATTTATCTACAATACAGTTTCCTTGGTCATTGATGTGACTGCAGGAGAATAAAGAAAACCTACCACAATGTTTGAAAAGAGGGATTCTCGGGAATTCCTCTTTTTTTTGTGCCGTGAAGAAGAAATTCGAGTTTGCGTATAGGTTCAAAACCAAAAACTGGTTAGCAAAAACCCTTTACTGGGCCGATAGAAACTATTCTTTTTTTGCGTTTACGTTAGGAAATAAGCATTCTTACCTCCATCAACCTTTCGGAGACTATTTGTTTTTAGGATCCGAAAAACTCTCCCCGGAGGCCATTTGGCAATCTGAAATCATCAGAGTTGGGGTTTTTGGATATGATCTCAAAAATCAACTTGAGCAGCTCTCCAGTCAAAACCCTCCATTTCTAGAACTTCCCGAGCTTTGTTTTTTTAAAGCTGAATGGCAATTGGAAATACAGGAACAGGGATTTGCCTCCCCCTATCCTATCCCCGAGAAGTGGCTCCAGGAAATAGAAACTTTCGAGTTGCCGGAAACCCCAAAGACTTCCTGTGAAATTACTCCCCAACTCAAGCGCTCGGAATACCTTCACCACATTCAGTGCATCCAGGAGGAAATCCGGGAGGGCAATACTTACGAAGGGAATTTTTGCCAGGCATTTTCCGGAAGTTTTGAAGAATGGGATCCTGTCGCAGCTTTTCTAAAACTCAATCAACTTTCTCCGATGCCCTTTGCCTCTCTTTTCAAGGCTGAATCCCAATGGTTAGTTTCTGCCTCTCCGGAAAGATTTCTCAAAAAATCAGGGGACAAACTCATTGCCCAACCCATCAAAGGCACAATCCAAAGAGGAAATTCAGCGGAAACTGATCAATTTCAAAAAGAAAAGCTATTGGCTAGCGAAAAGGAAAGGGCAGAGAATCTGATGATCACAGACTTGATGCGCAATGATTTGGCGAGAGTATCTGAAACGGGAACGGTACAAGTGGAAGAGCTTTTTGGAATCTATCCCTTGCCAAGGGTTTTCCAGATGATCAGCACCGTAAGCTCCAGGCTCAGGAAGGAGGTCAATTTGAAAGAAATTATCGAAGCCACTTTTCCCATGGGTAGCATGACCGGCGCTCCCAAAATCAGTACCATGAAAATTCTAGAAAGGGAAGAAGGGTTTCAAAGAGGATGGTTTTCCGGTGCTTTTGGATGGATTGATGAGCAGGGGGACTTTGATTTTTCTGTGGTGATTCGGTCTATCATTGCTGATTTGGAGGTAAAAAAACTCTATTTTGGGGTGGGCAGTGCCATTACTATCGATGCTTCCCCGGAGCAGGAATACGAGGAATGTGCGCTAAAGGCCCAAGCCATCATCGAGCTTCTCCTTGGAAACTAAAGCGGACAATCCTCCCCCATTACGAAAAATCATCCATGTGGATATGGATGCGTTCTATGCCTCGGTAGAGCAGCTGGATCATCCCGAATGGAGAGGAAAGCCCTTGGTAGTTGGAGGAAACGAGGCACGGGGAGTAGTCGCAGCGGCAAGCTATGAAGCCAGAAAATTCGGAATCCACTCGGCTATGTCCTCGGTATTGGCAGCCAAAAAATGTCCTCAATTGATTTTTGCCCGCCCCAGATTTGAGCGATACAAAGAGATTTCGCTTCAAATCCGGGATATTTTCTATGAATACACGGATTTGGTGGAGCCCCTTTCCTTGGATGAGGCCTTTTTGGATGTGACGGAAAATAAACTCGGAATAAAGTCTGCCATCCTGATTGCCCGACAGATTCGGGCAAAAATCAAGGAAAAAACAGGCTTGAATGCTTCTGCGGGGGTTTCTTATAATAAATTTTTGGCAAAGACTGCCTCAGACCTCAATAAGCCCAATGGGCAGGC
>JAJLJS010000004.1:0-7491 GCA_033844545.1 Cyclobacteriaceae bacterium
GAATATACAGGACAACGCAACCTTCGAAAATCCTATGCAATACGCCACAGGAATGGTTCATGTCTTTGTCAACGGAACCCAAGTCCTCAAAGACGGGGAACATACCGGAGCTCTTCCGGGAAGAGTGGTAAAAGGTCCGGGTTCGAAATAATGAATAAACACACAAATAAAACCTAATGAAATTTAATGTTCCAAATGCCCCACAAGATTCTGATATTATTTGGAGATATATAGGTCTTGATAAATTGATCGATTTGTTAATCTCAGGAACAATTAAATTTACTCAAGCATCTATTGCAGCTGATAAAAATGAAATCTCTTGGATATTGCAATCAATTCAAGGAAATCAGAAAGAAAAAATCCCTTATTATGATAATGCAAAATTCTTTATAGACTCACTCAGAAGTTCTACTTATATAAGTTGTTGGACAAAAAAAGATAATGAATCTAGATCCCTTTGGGCGAACTACTTGGACTCAACAAAACAAGGTGTCGCAATCAAATCCACGGTTGGAGATTTTGTAAAATCAATTGATTGGAATGGTCACTCATTTACCAAACATATTGTGAATTATAGAGATGAGTTTGATCAAGAAGAGTTACAAATCAACACAACAATTATTAATACAAAATCTTCGGCTTATTTTGAAGAATCAGAGTTAAGATTTACTGTTAGCGGGTTGGAAACAATTCCATTAGTAGATCCTAACGAGTTTGACAAAGTTTTTAATCAGTACAAAAATTCGGAAAAACCAAAAACTTTAGATTTTGATGTAGACTTAGAAATTCTTATCAATGAGATTATGATCTCCCCTTTTTGTTCCAATTGGCAAGGGAGAAATATAAAGCAGCTTATTATCGACTATAGACCTGATTTGAAAGAAAGGTTCACTTATTCGAGAATAAATGAGTAAATCCAAATTTTTCCAACTTCTAAAGCAGGCCAAAAAAAAATTCATAGCCCATACTTCTCTCCCATACTTTTGATCAGCTTATATCCATTCTCCGCCATATCCCAAGGTTCGGAGAAATTCCTCCATACCCCGATGGAATTGGCGAAGTCCGGATCATTCCGTGTAAACCCTTCAATGGTCAGCCAGCCGGAATACCCGACTTTTTTCAGAGAGGCAAATGTTTCGTCAAAATCCACGTGCCCGGAACCCGGAGTACCCCGGTCATTTTCTGAAATATGGAAATGACCCAATCTAGGAGCGATTTTTTCGATTGCTGCACCCAACTTTTTCTCCTCCATATTCGCATGATGCGTATCAAACATGGCTTGGACATTCGGATGGTTAACTTTGGCTAAAAGGTAATCCAGCTGCTCCATGGTATTGGCCAGATAGCATTCAAATCTATTCAAGGCTTCCGGAGTCAAAAGAATCCCTCTCTCTTGAGCATAATCCGCCACACTATGCAAAACCTCAGCCGACCATTCGTATTCTTCCTCCCTCGGTGCCCTTGCAGCAAATGTGGCAAAAGCAGAATGAAAAGGACCGCATAGCACTTGAGAATGAAGGTCTGCAGCCCGATCTATCACCCATCGAAGCTTTTCCTTGGCTTTTTCCCGGACCTTGGGATCCGGAGAAATTGGATTTTCATCCGCTCCCATCACAGTCACCGTGGTGACCTCCAGTCCTATCTCCTTGCAGTGTTTTCCCACAGCTTGGAATGCTTTTTCTTCCCAAGGCCCGACAAAAAATTCAGCCCCATCGTAGCCGATGTCCTTTAACCGATCCAAAATCGGAAACAAATCTTCCGACACGACTGCTGACCAAGCCAGCACATTAAATCCTATTTTGTTCATTGTGTTTTGTTTATGGTCCATTGTCCATAGACCATAGATTTTGGGCCCCATGGACTATGATCTATAGACTATGGTCTATTTAAAATCAGAAACTCTCATCCCCTTCCGAAAAGTATCAAATCCAAACATGGTGGGCTTATATTCACCGATTATATCCATAGACATTTCCGGAGAAATTGCTTCTGACATTCCTAAAAGCCAAAATGAAGCGTTGATCACCAGCCTTCTTAAATCTTCGCTCTGAAAATCCAAAGATGCTCCCATGGTGGTTGCAAATGCCATTCCGGGAGAGCCTCCCTCGATTTGATAGGGTTTGGTCCAAGCAATCGGCATCACCGATTTTTCATACATCAAGGCTGAATCTGAGCTCATACCGGCTGTACTTTGTCCATATAGCAAAACGTTGGCCTCGGAAGGTAAATGTTTGATTCCATAGACATCTGAGGGGCCCCAAATATCTTTTACCCCTCTAAGCACGGGATGATCCAGTAATTGATCCACTCCATCAGGCAGGGCACGGGTACCTTCTTTCCCATGGACGCCATGGTGATTTACCCAGGTTTCCCCAAAGATCCGCTGTCCAAAACCTCTTTCCCAGTTTTCCACCTTGCTCATCCAATCCCACTTGGCATACTTGGATTCCTTATTTTTCTGATAGGCGAAGGCATGGGTGGATGTACGCAAGCCGATGATGGGCTTTCCAGACTTCAGAAAATCTTCAATGTATCGAGTTTGCTCATCCGGAAGCTCACGAAATCGAATGAGCATAATCATCAAATCGGCTGTTTGCAAATGCTCCAATCCAGGAATATTATTCTGGTAATTCGGAACGACATTTCCAGAACTCGGCTCTATTGGGAATAGCACTGTAGTCTTGAACCCATAGCGATTTGAAAGAATTTTGGCCAGCATGGGCATGGATTCTTCTGAGCGATATTCGTCATCTCCGGCAACGAGGACAATATGCATTCCCTTCCCCGGCCCCACGCTTCCTTCAAATTGCAGGAAGGTGATTCCGTTTTGAGAATAGGCGGAAAAAGAGCCCAAGAAAAGGAAAAATGATGCAAGGATTGATTTCATTTCGGGAAAAGAATTGAGGGTTGATTAATTTTCGAAAATAGGTTTTTGAGATTTATGGGCAAGGGTAAAATGTTAAGTGGCAATAAGGGCCGGGTCAAAGATCAACGGGAAAAACTTCCCTCCCATTTTTTCTCCCTTAGGAATGACCGGAACTCCCTCCAATAAAGGTTGATCCGAATCCGACAAAGTCCCATCGGCAAAGACATTGAGCACAAAAGCTTTTCTGGATCGATCTGAATAATTGGCAAAACTTCCATGCACCAACAAAGGATGGTGAAAAGCCGCATGGCCTGCCTTCAAAGGGATAGCCACCGGCTTGAAATTCGCTTTTTGTTCTTCGGTCATCATCGCCAACAATCCGTCCATATCCCCTGCCAAAGCTGGCTTTTCCAAAAGGCCCCAACGATGGGAGCCCGGCACATACTGCAAGCAGCCGTTTTCCTCGTTGGCATCATCCAGCCCACACCAGCAAGTCAAATGCTGCATCTCCACCGTTCGGGTCCAATAGCTGTAATCCTGATGCCAGGCCACATTCCCTCCATGATGGGCGGGTTTGCAAAAGAGCTGATCATGCCAGAACCGGATCGCCCGATTGCCCAGCAATTGGGAAGCTGCCATCCGAAAAGCCGGGTTCCAGATCACATCGTGAAAAGCCTCCGCAATGCGCCAATGGCCCAAAGAATGAAACAGCACTTTGTTGGGATCCCCGGATTCATTGCTGTGAAATTCATGAAAAAGATGATGCAAAGGATGCTTGGGATCCATGACCTCATCCAGTGCAGTCTTCAGTGCTTCAATTTGCTTTTCATTCAGCAATTTGATCCCCGCCACATATCCATTTTCCAGGAAAAAGTCGATTTGTTCCGGGCTGAGACGGTATTGATCCCAATCCGAAGCCGTTTTAGGCTGGGGAAAAAGCTCAGAAATCGGACGATGAAAATCTGCAAGATCTTTCATGGAAGCAGGTTCTTTTGGGAAGGAAAAAGATAAGGAATTTTACTTTGCTGATTGTCCTTTCCCTGAAAAAGTGGTTCCGGCATCGATTCCGTGATTTTCAAAATTTTATTCCTGAAAACTGAAGATTCCTGGGTAGATTGGATGGGATAAAACCAGACCAAAATAATCATCACTAACACCCAAAATACCTAAGCATGAAGTCAAACCGAAGAAATTTTCTAAAAACAGGTGCTACTGTAGCCTTTGGACTTTCTGGTTTTACCTTGGTCACTCCTGATGTTCTTGGAAAATCCATGGGCTATGTCGCGCCTAGCGACAAAGTCAATTTGGCCTGCGTAGGCATCGGCAACCGGGGAGCAGAAATCATTAAAGCCCTTCATGCCACTGGGCTATGCAATGTGGTGGCACTTTGTGATGTGGACATGGGTGCCAAGCAGACTCTCGAGGTGATGAATATGTTTCCCCAAGCCAAAAAATATCAGGACTTCCGGAAGATGTTTGATGAAATCGGAAGTGAATTTGACGCGGTGAGCATTGCTACTCCGGACTTTTCCCATTTCCCGGTGACCATGATGGCTTTGGCCGAAGGCAAACATGTCTATGTCGAAAAGCCTATGGCTAGAACATTCCAAGAAGTGGATTTGATGATGGCTGCCGCCAAAAAGAATCCCAAACTGGTCACCCAAATGGGTAATCAGGGACATTCTGAAGGCAACTATTTCCAATTTAAGGCTTGGAAAGAAGCCGGCATCATCAAAGATGTCACGGCGATCACTGCCCATATGAATAGCCGAAGAAGATGGCATGGATGGGATCCCAACATTTCCAGCTTCCCTACTGCAGAACCTATCCCCTCTACCTTGGATTGGGATGTGTGGACCAGCCAGGCAAGACCTCATGCTTTTAATAAAGATTACCATAATGGGCAATGGAGATGCTGGTATGACTTTGGTATGGGTGCATTGGGAGACTGGGGAGCACACATCATCGATACGGCCCATGAGTTTTTGGATTTGGGTTTACCCTTCGAGATCAACCCTACCAAGCTGAGTGGACATAACATGTTCTTCTACCCGATGTCGACCACATTGGAATTTAAATTCCCCGCAAGAGGAACAATGCCTCCATTGACCATCACCTGGTATGACGGTCTGGACAATATCCCTGCTGTACCGGATGGGTATGGTGTATCGGAATTGGATCCCAATATTCCCCCACCAAGCAACGGACAGATTCAGCCTGCCAAACTGAATCCGGGAAAAATCATTTACAGCAAGGAATTGACCTTTAAAGGAGGTTCGCACGGCAGTACGCTTTCTATTATCCCTGCTGAAAAGGCCAAAGAATGGGAATCAAAACTTCCAACTGTGCCCGAAAGTCCTTCTAACCACTTTGCCAACTTCCTGAAGGCCTGTAAAGGGGAGGAGAAAACCCGATCTCCTTTTGAAATTGCCGGACCATTGAGTCAGGTATTTTGCCTGGGAGTCATGGCCCAACAAATGGGGACAAAGCTGGAATTTGATCGAGAAACAAGGCAAATCACCAATAACCCACTTGCCAATCAGGTTTTGGCAGGAATGCCACCGAGAAAAGGCTGGGAGGAATTTTATAAGGTGTAGTCAACCGTCGACGGACTTCAGTCAAAAGCAAATTCAAACTATTAGAAAGGCTGCTTGATTTGATCAGGCGGCCTTTTTCTTTGCCTAACAGGGACTAGGTTTCCTTGGAATTGTTCTACAAAATGAAACAGTAGAAATCCTTTCAACTTTGAAACTTTCCCGCTTTACCACTTATTTTTCCAACTTTTCCAATCGCTCCAAAAGTGGTGGATGGGAATAGTTCACAAAAACATACCAGGGATGGGGATTTAAGGAACTCAGGGTTTTTACGGAAAGAGTTTTTAAGGCTTCTGCCAGGGGCTTTCCAGCAAAGGTTTCCTTCGCAAAAGCATCAGCTTCAAATTCATTTTTTCGACTGAACCAATTCATTCCAATCCCTAAAATCATCGAAACAGGAGTGAACAGCATGGTAAATCCGATGATATTCAATTCCGCAGACCAAGAATTACCTCCCAAGGCCAGACTCATATTTTCCGAAAAAATAACCTGAGCCAACAGAAAGAGCATCAATCCCACCTGCAGAACTGAAAGCAGCATACTTACCGGAATATGCTTCTTTTTATAGTGACCAATTTCATGGGCTAAGACTGCCACCAGTTCATCCGGCGGATGTTGATCCAAAAGAGTATCGTATAAAACCACCTTTTTTCTTTTTCCCAGACCCGAAAAAAATGCATTTGCTTTGGAGGACCGCTTGCTACCGTCCATGACAAAAATATTATCCAGAGAAAAACCCACCGATTGGGCGTATTGAAAAATTTTTGCTTTCAATTCCCCATCTTCCAAAGGGGTGAGTTTGTTGAAAAGAGGCAAGATCCAGGCCGTGTAAAACATATTGATCAATACCATAAACCCACTGGCAATTATCCAGAATATCCACCAAAAATCTTTCCCCATCCGGTGGATGAGCCAAAGAAACACGAGCAACAACCCACCCCCAATGACTACGGAAAGGAAGTATCCCTTGAATTTATCGGCAAAAAACACCCCGACGGTGGACTTGTTAAAGCCATACTTTTCCTCGATCACAAAGGTAGAATAGTAATCAAACGGAAGACTGATTACATCCGACCCGACAAAAATCAGTGCAAAAAACACCAAAGACTGAGCTAATGGGGCAAGGTCAAAATTTTCCAACCAGACATCAATTGCCCCAAACCAACCCATGCTGATAAAAACCAGAGTAAGCAGAAAGGAAAATGTTCCCGCTAGCAGACCAAAGCGGAAATTATCTCGCTGGTATGCTCTGGATTCTTTGAGTTTTGCTTCACTGAGATATTCTGAAAGTGTATCTGGAATACTGGTCGTTGGATTTTTGACATTGAGGTATTTGAGGGTTTTACGGAGCAAAAACCCAAATACCAACACCCCTACCAAAAGGTATTTCAGACTCTCGACACTCATAAAATTTGATTAGAATTTAGGGCAAGGAAGAATAGTATCTCTTCGTAAAGGCTTGCCTTGATAGCTATTTGGCAAAGTCCAGGAAAGACTTATCTCGTGGGCTCCTCCTGATTGAATTCCCAATTGGGACACGGTGTAATCGAAACTATACCCGATATTCAGACCCGACAATAGATTGACACCAACCATCATCACAATGGCATCCCGGTTACTTTGGTTTTCTACGGGTTTATATGGTAATCCCCGGTACCAAACTCCGAAGACGATTGGCTCCAAGTATAAGTAAGCGCCCAAATCCAATTGCTCAAAGGGTCCTTGAGACTTATAATTCACCGTAGGAGTCAAAGACCTTTGTCTTCGGATATGTGTAAAATCCCCTCGCATGGCACCTTCACCCAAATCAATTCGATAACCTGCATGGAAGGACAATTTCATGGGCAAAGGACTGATTCCTTCAATGAAAGATTGGTTGGGTTCGTTCACATGGTGTGCTGCTACTCCTGCCCAAAGATTTTCGGTAAAAAACAAACCTCCCACCGAAAGGGAAAACAATCCTACCGGATCTCCCAATCCGGGAATGTCTGATCCGGGAAGTAAATCCCCCCAAGGGTTGTCAGGATTGAT
>JAJLJS010000005.1:0-2506 GCA_033844545.1 Cyclobacteriaceae bacterium
TTACTCAATAACTAAACAAACATGCAGTTAGAAATCATCACTCCAGACAAGAAGGTCTTCGAAGGCCAAGTGACAGAGGCGAGCTTCCCTGGGGCATCCGGTGCTTTTCAGGTGTTGAACAATCACGCTCCGATTGTATCTGCATTGGCAAAAGGCAATATTTCCTTCACCACCAAAGAAGGAGGTAAAGTCACGATGCTGGTAGAAGGAGGAGTGGTAGAAGTAAACAAAAATGTAATTATGGTTTTGGCTGAAAAAGTAATCAGCTAATTATCCGTCTACATAAATTGAAAAGTCCAACCCGAAAGAGTTGGACTTTTTTTGGCTTTAAGCAGAGGCTTTTCCAAAGAATCGAACTTTGTGAAATTTAATAATTTCGTTATTCTTTAATCGGCCTAAGAACTGCTCGCTTGATATATTTTTCATCGTGTTTCATCAGACTCCCCTCATAAAAATAAAGGGTGTCATTGACTACTCCCCCAAGCATGCCGATGTCAAGGATGTTGAGGGGATTAGATGTTTCTAACCATTTCTTGGTGGTTTTGTCGTAAATCAAAAGGTGAGAATAGGTAGCGTTTTTATCTCCTTCAGCTCGATTGTTCATCCAAGTCTCAATGAGGATTCGATCTTCACTATTTTTAATTGAGTTGAAATAGTGATTTGTAGGAATGCGTACCTTGAAGCTTCCACTTGAAGCAAAAATCTCATTGAAGTCGACAATTCGATCTGCCCCTTGGAGTCCATAGTCAAAAAACTTACTATCTGGCAAATCAATAGATTCCATCCCTATCCCATCCTTAGTATAGAAATTAAGTTTCCTATTGTGAGGAGCAGAAAGAACAAAATCCTTCCCGATATCTCCTAAAGTCAAATATGCTACGGGACTCAGCGAACCTGATACTGCCTTATATTCATCCGGGTATTCAAAAATTGAATTTTTCAACTCACCTTCGTTCCCAAAAAAATACAACTGCTTACCTGATGCTCGATAAAAATCAGGATGATAACTATCATTGATTGAGCTATTCAATTCAACCAAAAACCCATCTTCGAGTTTTTTAAATTTTGCTCCTAAAAACCTTATTGTTTTGTCTTCTGGGAGTTGGAGTTTAATTTTTTCTTTTAACTCAAAGTTAGCTACATTAAACACCAATACAGATTCACTTTTTTTGTCCAAAATATAGACAACGGGATACTCCGACACATCAAATGATGCAGGGGAAAACGTACCAATAGGAAAGTCACCTGGAGCAATCTTTACCACCTGTTGTCCATCCAAAGCCATAATTGCAACCATGGGTGATCGATAAGATGAAATTGCCAAAAGACTGTCTCCGATCAATTTAACTTCTGCTTGACTGTTTAGAAAGAAGTGGTCTTCCTTTACCAAAATGGAGTCAACAATCGAAAGTTCCCAAAAATCTGGAATGGCACTCTCTTCCTTTTGGGTATTGCATGCGACCAAAGCAGAAAAGAATGCCATCAAAATCAAACAGCGCTGTTTCATTTTAATTAATTATTCGGTACAAGCGACATTGGTAGGACCACCATTGCAACTCCAGGCGATGCATTCTCCACAATCCGCCACGTCACAGCCATATTGGTCCTTAAAATGTGTGCATGGCCCATCAGCTTTTGCAGGCTGCACAATCGCAATACTCCCGACAACCATACCCGGTACGGCCAAGGATAAAAACATCGTTTTTTTCATTTTGAATTTTTGTTAAGTTAAAAGATTAATTAAAAAACTAGCTTAGTTAAAGCTACTTGTTTGGGATGACAATGATGTACATTGAACTAAATATTTTTCCTGTTTTTGATGAAAGGCACGTTCTTAGGGGGGGGGCGTATTTAATAGGGTGAATGGCAAGTAAATTCAGCCTAAAAATTTTCCCGGAAATTGGAAATACCTCTCTCACAAAACATTTTTAAAATTTACCAATCTTCCAATTTTAAAATTATTCCCTTACCTTTGCCCCCACGAAAGGGGGTGTATACTTATGATCATTGTAAACGTAAAAGAGAACGAATCCATCGAAAAGGCGCTAAAGCGTTTTAAAAAGAAGTTTGACAAGACCGGTGCGGTTCGCGAACTTAGAGCCCGTCAGGCTTTCACCAAACCTTCCGTCAAAAGAAGAGATGAGATCATCAAAGCTGCTTACAAGCAAAGACTTCAAAACGAAGCCAACAAGTAATGTACTTTGATTACAGAACAGAAACCTGCTCCAACGAGCAGGTTTTTTTTTTGCCCAAATGATTTTTGTCACTGGATACCGGGGATTTTTCTCTTACCTTAATTGAAGTAAGATTACCCCATGATCGATTCTTTTATCAATTATCTGGAATTTGAAAAGCGCAGCAGCGCACATACCGTCTTGGCTTACCGCAAAGATCTGGAACAGGCAAGTGAGTTTGTCCAAAATTCTTTTGAATTAAACGATTTGGAATCCTGCACGCATGCCGAGTTGAGAGCTTGGATTATAGATTTGGTAGAGCAAGGCCTTAG
>JAJLJS010000006.1:0-1439 GCA_033844545.1 Cyclobacteriaceae bacterium
AAACAATTTCCGTTTTTCTCAAATTGCCAGCCCCATGCCCGGAAAAATAAGGGCTTTTCAACACTCGGAGGTGAATTTTCATTTTTTCTGCTTTTCAACCTTCCTCCCAATTCCTTACCTTTGCGACTTACCAGCCCAAGGACATGATTTTCTTCTTTGAATCCCCTCAGAAACTCATCTACGGAGTTCAAGTATCTCACCCTCTCAGCACGGAAGACCTCGACAAACTAACCTGGCTTTTTGGCCAAGCCAAACAGATTCCTGGTGAAAAAGTAGCAGGCAAATATTCCGGCCCCAGAAAAGAAATGATCACTCCCTGGTCCACCAACGCCGTAGAAATTACGGTCAATATGGGAATCCAGGGCATTCAACGGATTGAGGAATTCTTCCCCATGGCCGAGGGTGATCAGATTGATCCCATGCTCCAAAAGGCATACGACGGCTTGGATCAGGAGATTTTTGACATCCATTTACAGCCTGAGCCAATCAAACCAATCACAGATATCGCTGCTTACAACCAAGCGGAAGGCCTTGCGCTGAGTCAGGAAGAAGTCGATTACCTGGAAAACGTTTCCAAGCAATTGGGCCGACCTTTGACTGACTCCGAGGTATTCGGATTTTCCCAGGTGAATTCCGAACACTGCAGGCATAAGATCTTCAATGGTTCTTTTGTGATCGATGGTGAAGAAAAGCCCCTGACGCTCTTCCAATTGATCAAGGAAACTTCCAAAAAGCATCCTAACCGGATCGCCTCTGCCTACAAGGACAATGTGGCCTTTATTCAAGGGCCAAAAATCCAGCAGTTTGCCCCAAAAACTCAACATCAGGCAGACTTTTTCGAAACACGGGAAATCGACTCAGTCATCTCCCTGAAAGCTGAAACCCACAACTTCCCCACCACCGTCGAGCCTTTCAATGGTGCAGCGACTGGTTCAGGAGGAGAAATCCGTGACCGATTGGCTGGGGGAACGGCTTCCATTCCTTTGGCAGGTACAGCCGTCTACATGACTTCCTATTCCCGATCCGAGAAAGGAAGAAGCTGGGAGAAAAACCTAGCTGAGCGACCTTGGCTATACCAAACACCCATGGACATCCTGATCAAAGCTTCCAACGGAGCTTCTGATTTTGGAAACAAATTCGGCCAACCTCTTATTGCAGGTTCCTTACTCACTTTTGAGCATGAAGAAGCTGACAAGCAATATGGCTTTGACAAGGTAATCATGCTGGCTGGTGGTGTTGGCTTTACCAACGCCCACTACACAAAAAAAGGTGAACCCGGAACCGGGGATCAGATAGTGATCATGGGCGGGGACAACTACCGAATAGGAATGGGCGGATCTGCCGTGTCTTCCTTGAATACCGGTGAACTTTCGAATGCCATCGAGCTGAATGCCGTGCAGCGCTCCAACCCGGAAATGCAAAAGCGGGTTTCCAACGTG
>JAJLJS010000007.1:0-20459 GCA_033844545.1 Cyclobacteriaceae bacterium
AGCGAAACAAACTGATGGAAAACCAACCTGGCTACCTGCTAAATGAAATTAAAGTTGGAGTAATTGAAGCTGTAAAAAATATTGACCTTGGAGGATTCATCAGAGATTTTATAGGGTTGACTAGCGGAATATTCATAGGCATCATGGCCGTATTTTTCATTACTTTTTTCCTTTTGTTGGAAAACGGACTCCTTAGAAGAAACCTACTGAATTTAATTCCTAATTCATACTTCGAGATCTCAGTGGCTACCTTTACCAAGGTCGAAAAACTCTTGTCTAATTATTTAACCGGACTTTTCATTCAGCTATTATCGATCTTTTTTATAGCAAGTCTTGGGCTTTCCATTGTTGGAGTAGAGTACGCTCTTACTATTGCTCTTTTTGCCGCTGTAGCCAATCTGATTCCCTATGCGGGTCCAATTCTAGGAACAGCTTTTGGGATAATAGTAGGCCTATCTACGGGTTTTTTTCCCACAGAACAGGACTACACCTACTTTTTCATCAAGATCATATCCGTATTTGCCGTAGTACAAATCACTGATAATGTGCTTCTTCAACCAATGATCTTCTCCAAATCGGTAAAAGCACATCCCCTTGAAATTTTTGTTGTTATCTTTGCCGGGGCAAAAATCGCCGGCATCCTTGGGATGATCTTTGCCATACCGGTTTATACCATTTTCAGAGTCTCTGTGATGGAACTGTACTCCGGTTACAAATCTTACCGAATTTTCAAAATCAAAGCATAAAATTAATGGCTTTACAATGTGGCATCGTAGGACTTCCAAATGTGGGTAAGTCCACCTTGTTTAATGCACTTTCCAGTGCCAAAGCAGAAGCAGCAAACTTCCCTTTTTGCACCATAGAACCTAATGTCGGCGTAGTCACGGTGCCTGACCATAGACTAAAAATCCTAGAAGGATTGGTCAATCCCCAGCGGGTAGTTCCTACCATTATTGAATTTGTGGATATCGCAGGGTTGGTAAAAGGCGCTTCAAAAGGGGAAGGCCTGGGCAACAAGTTTTTGGCCAATATCCGAGAGGTAGATGCCATCATTCACGTGATTCGATGCTTTGAAGATGAAAACATTGTCCATGTTGCAGGAAGCGTTGACCCCATCTTTGACAAGGAAGTTATCGACACAGAACTTCAATTGAAAGATTTGGAGTCCGTGGAAAAGAAAATCCAGCGGATCGAAAAAATCGCCAAATCCGGGGATGCCAAGGCAAAAAAGGAGCTGGAAATCCTACAGCTCTTTAAATCAGGCTTACAATCCGGTCTGAATGCCAGGGCTGTTGAAGTGGAAAAAGAGGACCTCGAAGCAGTGCGGGATCTACATTTGCTGACCATCAAACCTGTCCTCTATGTTGCCAATGTGGATGAGAAAAGCCTGCATGCAGGAAACAAATTTGTGGACCAACTCCGGGAAAAAGTAAAAGAGGAAAATGCCGATGTCATCCTCCTTTGTGCGGCCATCGAAGCTCAAATTGCTGAGTTTGAAGATCCGGAAGAAAAGCAAATGTTCCTTTCTGAATACGGCCTGGAGGAAAGTGGATTGAACAAATTGATCTCTGGTGCTTATACCTTATTGAACTTGATTACCTATTTCACCGCTGGTGTTCAGGAAGTTAGAGCTTGGACCATCCGAAGAGGATGGAAAGCTCCACAGGCTGCAGGGGTAATCCACACGGATTTTGAAAGAGGTTTCATCAAAGCTGAGGTCATCAAATTGGCAGATTACCAACAATTCAAGACAGAAGCTGGTTGTAGAGAAAATGGTAAAATAGCCATTGAAGGGAAAGAATATATCGTTCAGGATGGAGACATAATGCATTTTAGATTCAATGTTTAAGGTTTTTTAAATTTTATTTGTACTTTTGAACATTGCTTATCCACCCAAACACGTAAGTATTTTATTCCAATTATTGTCTCATTTCATTTTTAATTCACCGTGAGAGTTAGATTAATATTTTCACTAAAAAACAAAGGGTCCTACCTACCCTTCCATCACCAGTATATTCTGGCTCAGTTCCTGAAAGGATTGATTGTAAAAGGAGGTCGTGAAGAGTTTTATAATTATAACTACTTCAATTTCTCAGGCTTAAAAGGCCAAACTAAGGTCAGTAGAAGTGGCTTGCACTACTACTCCAGTTTAGTTACGCTAGTCCTCTCTTCTCAAAGCGAGGATTTCATGGATTACTTGCTGGAACAGGTATTTGCTACTCCAAAAATCGAACTAGGCAACTTGATTCTTTCCCCGGAATACACCGAGTTGGAGACAGAGCCGGTTCTGGAAACTGCAAACAAATTTGTGTGTATTTCTCCTTTGGTGCTGATCATCCCGGCATTCAACGAAGAAATCGGCAAGCGATTCATTAACCCTGACAGCGATGAGTTCTCTGACTTGCTCTATGAATCTACCTTGACCAGAATGGAGAAATCCGGCTGGTACACCCCAGAGCAAATGGAGTCTTTCTACAAGTTCCAGGTAGTTCCGGACATGGCCTATGTCAACAAGCTCAAAGAACAACAGAAAAAATTCGCAAGAATCTACGCCGTCTACGACATGGATGTAAAGTATGAGGTAAGAGGCTACACTTTGCCATTTACTCTCTATGCAGCTCCTGAAGTGCAAGACTTCGTCTTCAAATGTGGCCTAGGCGCATTTACTCACAAAGGATTTGGAATGTTGGATTTGGCCAATCATCCTTCGGGCAACAGAACAACCACTTACAAGTTCAAGCGAGAAGGATTTGTTCCTTACAAACCTTCTGATAGAGTAAGACAGAATGTCGCCCCTTCGGAAGAAGAAGGTGAAGAATCTGAAGAAATCTAAAAACAACAAAGCCCTTTGAAAAGGGCTTTGTTGTTTACAACCGTCTCCGGTTAGGATTGAGATGGACGTAGCCGACTAACTGATCATATCGGCTTCCTAAACCTCTGAAGTAAACGAATACCTCATATTCATTTTCGGTTTCGAAGTGGCTCCCTTCCAAGGGCTCCGTATTGATCTCCCCACTTTCAGCGTACCCGTACTGAAAGTCATACCAGCCTTGTTTCAATAGGATCGAAGTGGAATACACATTGTTTTTCGGATCATACTTCATCCCGGCTTCAGGAGTACTCCCCCAACCAGTCAGCGATCCAATCATTTTGATCTTGCGGTTGGGATCCGCTTTAAGGAAAAAGGTAGTGTAAATGTATTCGCTTTCTACCTCTGGATTTCCTCCCGGCCTGTCATTCGTATAGACAATATATTGCCCATTCAAATCAAGGTATTGAGAATACGCCCCACCGGGTCGGGGTACATCCAGATTAGATTCGGCGAAAATGATGCTTTCTTCGACAGTTACCGAAGAAATATTGACTCCGGTGGCACGGATAAACCTTAAATCGACAAACCGGAATTCATTCCCGGCCCGGAAAGTGCTGCTCCCGTCAAATGGCTCATAGCGGATTGTTTTGGCAATCTCATTGAGAAAAGTCGGTTTTGAGAGATATTTGGCATTGTCCCAGCGCTGATTCTGACGGATCAAAATTTTAATCTGAGTGGTCGGATCCTGGACTTCAACTTTGGAATAGTTTAATACCGTATTGATTTGCTGAAGAGCCCTTCTGTCTTCCGTTTGGGTTGGAGGAACCACCCCTGCCCCAACCGTAAAAAGCTCCTCGTAGACCATGAATCTCTTGGTCAAAATCACGTCACTCTCATCCCGATTCCGAAATACCTTTAGAATATAATTCCCTGATTTAGTGACTCTTGGAAGCACAAACCGGTAGTGGATATACGGGATTCGGGTATTCACCGAATACTCATAATCCTCAAGGGTATACTGATTGAAGTTGATGGAAAAATCATTGTCCTTTAAAGCCGATTTTTTCCAGTCCGCATCACAATGAATCAATTTCGCTGTATACAATTCTGGATCATAGGCCAAATCATCAAATAGCAATACCAAAGGCCTTTGGTCATTCAGGGAAATCACCGGAGCATCCAGCTGGCTGTCACTTTGGATTCCCAGGGGAAAAAGCCTGACTGATTGAACATCCTGAGAGTAAATTTTATCCTCCAGAATCTGAGCGAAACTATTTCCTGCTCCAATAAATAAAAATAGTACTGCAAGCTTTAGTTTAATCATCTTCGAAGATAGAAATTTTAGTCAGAAATCAGGATCTACGCTAATTTATCCTGAATGGAGCTTATTTGATCCACCAGCTCTTCCCACTTCCCGTTGGCCTGGTACAAATTGGTCTGGATCCGCTGATATCCTTCCTGGATTTTCATCGCTTTTTCTTCATCAGCATAGACATCCGGATCTCCCAGCTTTTCTTCAGTTTCGGCTTTCAGAAGCTCGAGAGATTCGATTTCTTTCTCAGTTTTGGCCAATTGGTCCTCCAACTTCTTCAATTCCCGCTTTGCATTCTGAATTTCTGGAGTATTTCTTGGAGTTTCAGCCTGGACTTTCTTGGCAGGTTTTTCCTCAATCGGCGAGGACTTGAGCTCTACTTGTTGGCTTTTCCAAAACTCATATTCCTCATAGGTTCCGGGGTATTCCTTGATTTCCTGGTCCTCGATATACCATATTTTATTCGCCACGCCTTTGATAAAATGCCGATCATGTGATACGGTCACAAAAGTCCCTTCATACTGCTGCAGCGCTTGAATCAGGATATTGACCGACTGAAAATCCAAGTGATTGGTGGGTTCATCCAGGAGCAGGAAATTGGCTTCAGAAATCAAGGTCTTGGCCAAGGCAACTCTTGATTTTTCGCCTCCCGAAAGAACCTTGATCTTTTTAAACACATCGTCATTGGTAAATAAGAAGCACCCCAGAACATTCCGAAGTTCGGTTTCTGATTTTGCACTTCCAGCTTGAGCCATTTCCTGAATGATTTCATTGTCCAAGGTTAAGGCTTCCAACTGGTGCTGCGCAAAAAAGGATTTGATCACATTATGGCCTTCAGTGCGTTCCCCCTGGATTTTTTCAGATCCATCGATGATCCGAAGCAAAGTTGACTTTCCTTTTCCGTTAGCTCCAATCAAGGCAATTTTATCCCCTCGTTCAATTCTCGCAGAGGTGCTTTTCAGGATCACCAGATCCCCATATGCCTTTGACACATGATCCAATACCACCACATCTCTTCCTGACTTTTGAGAAAATTTGAACTTGAAATTGACAAATACTTCATCGCTGACTACCTCATGTACCCGATCCATTCGCTCCAAAGCTTTGATTCTGGACTGAACCTGATTGGACTTTGTTGCCTTGGCCCGAAATCGCTCAATAAACTTCTCAGTTTGCTTGATCATTTGCTGCTGGTTCTCATAGGCATTTTGCTGCAGCTCTGACCTCAATTTTTTTTCTTCCTTATAAAAAGAATAATTCCCTGGATAGGTGGTCAAAGTCTGATTAGCCACTTCGACGGTAGTACTGATACAATTGTCCAAAAAAGTCTGGTCGTGAGACACCACCACCACGGCTCCTTCATAATTTTTCAAGTAATTTTCAACCCATTGAATGGAAGGAAGATCCAAGTGATTGGTAGGTTCATCCAGCATCAGCAGGGAGGGCTTTTCCAACAGAAGTTTTGCCAACATGACTCGCATTCTCCATCCCCCGGAGAATTGCCGAAGGGGTTTTTGCAAATCTGCCGTTTGAAACCCGATTCCTTCCAGAACTTCTTCAGCTTTTGCTTTGATCGTATACCCTTCATTCCGCTCGAATCGATCCTGTAGCAAGGCCAATTTGTTGATAATTTCTTCGGAATAATCGGTCTCCATTTGCTTGAGGACTTGGTCAATCTGATCCTGCAAAGCCAAAGTTTCTTTAAAAGCCGCCAAAGCCACATTCAAAATACTTTCGTCCGATTGGTAGGAAAGCAAATCCTGATTGAGGAATCCTATCGTGCAATCTTTTGCTTTTTGAACTTCGCCTGTGGTGGGTTGATAATCCCCGTTGATAATTTTCAAAAGAGTGGATTTTCCGGTTCCGTTTTGCCCTACCAGGCCAATTTTGTCTTTTGGCTTGATATGAAGGTTGGCATTTTCGTAGAGCGGTCGACCGCCGATGAAATAAGAAAGATTGCTAATCGATAACATGCCCCAAAAATAACCAATGCCCCGTTTATCCGGCTTCATTGGGAAAACAATTCCGAATGAATTAGCTTTCTTTTAGAAAAATCTACAAACCATGAATAGCCTCAAACCCATTTTGTTCAGTTTATTCTTGGGTGCAATTTCCTTTTCAGCCCAAGCTCAAGGAAAACTAAGCCCAATCTCCACCCCAAACAGCGCCAACAAGCGTAACATCCAAAACGCCAAAGCCGAGGTAAAACTTGACCAACTCAGACTTCCGGCGGGATTTAAAATTGACGTTTGGGCAGCAGATATCCCCAATGCCAGATCCATGGCCATTTCGGAAAATGGAATTGTATTCGTCGGAAACCGTCAGGAGAAAAATGTCTATGCCGTAGTGGATGAAAACGGGGACGGAAAAGCCGATGCCAAATTCATTTTGGCTGAAGGGCTAAGAATGCCCAATGGGGTTGCCTACAAAAACGGAGACCTCTATGTAGCGGAAGTCAATCGGATCCTTCGATTCAAAGACATCAAAAACACCTTGGCCAATCCCAAATATGAAGTGGTCTATGATGGCTATCCTACCGACGGGCATCATGGCTGGAAATTTATCGCTTTCGGCCCGGATGGTATGCTATACGTGCCCGTTGGCGCTCCCTGCAACATCTGTGAAAAAGAGAATCCAATCTATGCAAGCATTACCAGAATAGATGTGTCCAAGCCTGGCTCAAAACCTGAAGTTTATGCTCATGGTGTGAGAAATACGGTAGGATTCGACTGGAGGCCAGGCACTTCTGAGCTTTGGTTTACAGACAATGGACGAGACATGATGGGTGACGACATACCCGAATGTGAGCTGAATCGAGCTACAGCTAAAGGACAGCATTTTGGCTATCCCTACTGGCATGCAGGCACTGTCAAGGATCCGGAATTTGGAGACAAAGGCAAAGCAGCTTCTGCCTATGTAGCTCCAGCGGCAAAAATGGGACCTCACAATGCTCCCCTAGGAATGAGATTTTATGAGGGAGGAATGTTCCCAACCGGATACAAAAACAACGCAATCATTGCCAAACACGGAAGCTGGAACAGAAGCAAAAAAGCCGGATATGAAGTGGTGGTTGCCAAAGTAGACGCCACAGGAAAAGTGACAGGACAGGAAACTTTGATTTCAGGATGGCTGAATGATGCTACACAGGATGTCTGGGGAAGACCGGTGGATGTCCAGGAGTTGCCTGACGGCAGCCTGCTTATTTCTGACGATATGGCGAATTGCATTTATCGCTTGAGTTATTCGAGATAAAAAAAAGGGAAGCAGAAGCTTCCCTTTTTCAAATTAACCAATCAGGCTTTGTGGTAGTAACTTTGGCTTGTAGTTGATTAAGTAAATTATAAAGACCGAAATACGTTCGGTTGATATACAGACCATGACGGGAGCCTCTTGCCTGTCGGGACTTTTTGAACATCTTATCGTTGGAAATTCGGTCACCCAGCTGGAAAATCTGTTCAAAGTAGCCATCATCGGCAAAATCAAAGCTTTCAGAATGAAAGGGCTGACCCAACAGCGAAATCATTTCCCGAAATACTCCCCGGAAATATTTCTTTTCTTCTTCGGTATCCCGGTCAGATATAAATTCCAGTCCATAGAATATTTTTTCAAGCTCCTCTTCATTCATCCCAAGGTCTCTTTTGATCAGGGAAAAATATCCGTGATAAAAGTCCTCCGGAATGACCTTGACGCACCCGAAATCGATGATTCCGAGTTTTCCGTTCTTTTGGATAATAAAATTCCCGGGATGAGGGTCTGCGTGAACTTGCTTTAGGTTGTGCACTTGATGATGGTAAAAATCCCACAAGGCTTGTCCGATTTGATTCTTCGCTTCTTGGTCTGGGTTGGTTTCCATCCATTCTTTGATGTGAAGCCCCTCAATCCAATCCATGGTGATGATACGCTCTGAGCTGAACTCATCATAGTAGCTTGGAAAAACCAAGTTGGGAATTTCGGCACAGGACTGGGAAATATCCCTGGATCGCTCCACCTCCAGATGGTAGTCGGTCTCCTCCAAAAGCCTTTCCTCCACTTCTTCCATGTAATGATCCAGTTCTTTTTCATTCATGTTGAGCAGTCTTAGGGCAAATGGGCGAACCAGTTTCAGGTCTGAACTCACCGAATTCGCTACTCCGGGATATTGGATTTTCACCGCAAGCTTCTTCCCTTTCAGGGTAGCTTGGTGAACTTGTCCTATGGAAGCAGCATTGACAGCAGATCTGGAGAAAGTCTCAAATATCTGCTCCGGGCCTTTGCTGAAATATTTTTGAAAGGTTTTAACCACCAAAGGATAAGAAAGCGGGGGAGCAGAATATTGGGCCATGGTAAATTTATCCTGATACGCTCTTGGCAACAGGTTTTTATCCATGGACATCATTTGCGCTACTTTTAAGGCAGAACCTTTCAATTCACTCAAAGAATTGTAAATATCCTTGGCGTTGTTTTCATGGAGTTCTTCTTTATCCAAGGCAGGATTGACGATTTTCTTCGCATAGTGTTTGACATAATTCCCCCCCACTTTAGCTCCAGTAGTGATGAATTTTGTCGCTCGTTGGACTTTGGAGACAGGAATGGATTCCTGCTCACTTACTTTGCTAGGCATCGATTATTTGTTTTGATAAAGAAACTTGGCAAAATCCAAGAAGGTATCCAGGGCGCTTTTCCCCATGAGGTCAAAGGCCAAATTGACCGCTTTTTCTATAGCTGCATCGGTTTTCTCGAATCTCGGACTGGTATCATCCAACCAAAACCTGAAAACAAAGGCGACTTGAAGCCACAAAGCCTCATCGTATTTTTCAGAAATATAAGGTCTGGAAGCAATCTCCTCAGTCTCTTTGCCCGAGTCTATCACCTCCGAAGCATACTCCTTAAACTGAGATTTAAACTCCTTGGTATCCTGAGTCAATGATTTCAAAGACTTCACTTTATCAGAATACATGGAAAGTAGGTAAGATCTATTCTTTTTCAGCTCTTCTATCCAGGTAAACAGGAAGCTCAAGAATTTCTCCCTCGAACTGTAGGATTCATACACCTCCTGAGCTTGGATGGATTTGAGGGTATTGTCAAAAATTTCTACCCAAATGGCGGATCGGATGGATTCAAAGGAGGTGAAATACGTGTAAAAGTCTTCCTCCTTCATTTTGATATTTTTGGCAAATTTAAAAACCGAAGCTGGCTGGGATCCATTTTCCAACACATGGGAAAGATATCCATCCAAAATCTGCCTTCTATAATCTTTTTTGGTGTTAGTTTTTTTGGCTGTTGCAGTCTCCATGGGAAATCAATAGTTACATCAGTATTAACCTATTACTTGGAACATGTGTTTTCCCTGAACGCAAAAAAGCCAGAAAATCTTCTGGCTTTCAGCTTTGGGCTCCATCAGCTCATTCCCTCACCTGCTCGATGACCAGGTTATGATTGGTATAAATGCAGACATCTGCAGCAATGTGAAGGCTCTCTCGAACCATTTCTTCTGCTGTCAACTGAGGGGCAAATTTCTTCATGGCTCTTGCTGCTGACTGGGCAAACATGCTTCCCGAACCAATGGTGGCGATTTCCATATCCGGCTCAATGACATCCCCTGTTCCGGAAATAATCAGGATATCATCCTTGTCGGCCACGATCATCATCGCTTCTAAGCGGCTGAGCATGCGGTCCATTCTCCATTCCTTGGCAAGCTCGACTGCAGCACGTTTCATGTTATTGCCAAAGGAATTCAGTTTTTCCTCGAATTTTTCCAAAAGTGTAAAGGCATCAGCTGTGGAACCTGCAAAGCCTGTCACTATTTTCCCACCTTGCAAAACCCTGAGCTTCTTAACAGTACTTTTAGCAACTGTATTTCCGAGCGTAGCCTGACCGTCTGCTCCGATGACGACTTGTCCATTGTGTCTGATGGCCACGACGGTAGTTGATTTGATTTTTTCCATTGAGCTATTTATTCGTTATTGGTTAACCAGCTATTAGTTTCAGCTTTTTTTCCAAAAATAGATCGAAAGTACCTTTTACTGTATCCTAATAACTTAGCAAGTCCTTTTCTCAATAACCATACAAAAGCAAAAAGTCCTGTCGAAACAGGACTTTTTGGCAGAAATATTAAATTAAAATTCGGACTGGATCTTCCAGAAGCCCTTTTAGGGTCTGCAGGAAAGCCGAACCAACAGCACCATCCACCACTCTGTGGTCGCAGGAAAGGGTCACCTTCATGATGTTGCCGATTTTCATCTCGCCATCTTTTACGATCACTGTCTCCTTGATTCCACCAACAGCCAAAATACAGGCATCCGGAGGATTGATGATCGCCGTGAATTCTTCGATTCCAAACATTCCCAAATTGGAAATGGTAAACGTATTGCCTTCCCAATCTTTGGGCTGAAGTTCTTTGTTCTTTGCTTTTGCCCCGAGAGTTTTTGCTTGATTTGAAATCTGAGAAAGGGACAACCCGTCTGCAAAGCGGATTACAGGAACTAAAAGTCCTTCCTCAACGGCTACTGCCATCCCGATATGGATATGATCATTGTAGCGGATTTTGTCTCCCAACCAGCTGGAATTCACTTTTGGATGCTGACGCAAGGCTGCTGCAGTAGCTTTGATCACCATATCGTTAAAGGAAATTTTTACTGGAGAGATTTCATTCATGCTCTTTCTGGCTTCAATAGCCTTGTCCATGTTGATCTCCATGGTCAAGTAGAAATGAGGCGCACCAAATTTGCTTTCAGCCAATCGTTTGGCGATGGTTTTTCTCATTTGGGAAACCTTTTCCTCCCGGAAGCTTTCCTGTCCCAAAGCAGGCACTGAGGCACCTGAGGCAGAGGCCATAGCGGCAGCAGGAGCCACAGCAGGAACAAAATTCTCCACATCTCTTTTGATGACCCGTCCACCCTCTCCGGAGCCTGACACTTGTCGAATATCCACACCTTTCTCCTCGGCGATTTTTTTGGCCAATGGAGAAGCTTTTACTCTTTCACCAGAAGTAGAGGATTGAGCCGCAGCTGGGCTAGCCGATGAGGAAGTAGCGGAGGTTTCCTTCTTTTCCTCCTGTGCTGGAGCTGATTCTTCTTTGGATTCTTGAGGTGCTGAATCTCCGCTGCTGGATTCATGAGCTTTAAGCAAGGTTTCGTAATCTGCACCTTTTTCACCAATGACGGCGATTACTCCGTCCACCGGTACGCTATTTCCAGCCTCTACGCCCACATATAGTAGAACTCCATCCTCGTAGGATTCTAGCTCCATGGTGGCTTTGTCTGTTTCGACCTCTGCCAGGATTTCGCCTGCTTTCACGGAATCACCTACTTTTTTCAACCAAGTAGCGATCGTTCCTTCCTGCATGGTATCACTCATCTTAGGCATAGTGATGAGGGTGGCGTTGATGTTGGAGGTATCAATTTTATCCGCCTTAGCCGGGGCATTTTTCTCCTCTTTGCTATCCTCTTTTTTGGACTCCGCACTCTCTTCTTTTTTGGATTCTTCTTTAGAACCGGAATCTCCGGAACCTCCATTCAAGAGGTGCTGATAGTCTTCTCCTTTTTCTCCTATAATCGCAATAACTCCATTCACAGGAACGGAGTCTTTTTCTTTTACTCCAATATATAAAAGCACACCTTCTTCATAGGATTCCAGCTCCATGGTAGCTTTGTCGGTCTCTACTTCTGCCAGGATATCTCCTGGCTTAACAGTATCACCCACCTTTTTCAACCAAGCAGCGATTACACCCTCTTCCATGGTGTCGCTCATTTTTGGCATTCTGATTATTTCGGCCATAGGTAAATTTCGAGCTTGTTCGTTTTTTTTAAAGTGTCCAAAAATAGGTTTTAAAACGCTTTATTCAAATTTATATCTGCTAATTTGAGAAGCCTTTTCGGTTCAGTCACCTTATGCCACTTTTGCCCAATTCCGATTTCAAACGACCCAAATGGCTCTTTAATGGGCATTTGGAAACGATCTACCCTGCTTTACTTCGCAAAGTAAATTTTCAAGCTCCCACTAAAGAACGGATTTCTACTCCAGACGGGGACTTCTTGGATTTAGACTGGTATTTGGGTGGAAATTCCAGATTAACAATCATTTCCCACGGGCTGGAAGGCAGCAGCAATAGGCCCTACATGCTGGGAATGGCGAAAATATTTGCCCAAAATGACTTTGATGTCCTTGCCTGGAATTATCGGGGATGCAGCGGGGAATTGAATGACAAGCCCATTTTTTACCACAGCGGGGCGACATACGATTTGCAAACAATCATTGACCATGCTGAAAAAAAATATGCTGAAATTTTTTTGGTCGGTTTCAGTCTTGGAGGGAATCTTACCTTGAAGTATCTGGGAGAAAAGAGACATCGAAGTCCGAAAATCAAAAAAGCAGTAACTATATCGGTTCCCTTGGATCTTGGAAAATCCTGTGATCAGATCTCTACCCGGGAAAATATTCTTTACTCCAAGCGGTTTCTCAAATCACTCAAAGAAAAAGTAGTTCTAAAATCCAAAAAATTTCCCGATCATCTGGACTCCAAGGGGTTGAAACACATCAAATCTCTTCGGGATTTTGACAATTTTTTCACCGGCCCATTGCATGGCTTCAAGGATGCCGAAGAATACTATACTATGAACTCTTCCATTCATTTTCTGGAGAACATCCAAATCCCGACTTTGGTCCTGAATGCACTCAATGACCCTTTTCTCAGCCCCACCTGCTTCCCCAAAGATTTGGCTGGAAATCTTGATCAGGTATACTTTGAATTCCCCAATTACGGAGGGCATGTGGGTTTTTCTTCGGCAGACTCCCAAAAAACCTTTTACTCTGAAGCTCGGGCAGTTGAATTTATACGCCATGATCTCTAACTTCCGCAGAAATCAAGCTTTCCCTGATCATGTGCGGAAGATATTCCCTTAGCAAAAGTAAAATAGACCTGGAAGAAAGGTTTCAGGCGGAAATGTTGGCCGAATTCAAACCCAGGTACAACATCGCTCCTACTCAGCTCGTACCGGTCATCACCTCAGAAAGTCCCAAGGGATTTTCCTTTTTCTATTGGGGAATTACACCGGATTTTGGCCAAAACAAGCCTGTAGCCCAAAAACTCATCAATGCAAAAGCCGAGACAGTTCACGAAAAAATCTCTTTTAAAAGTTCTTTTGAACGGAGAAGGTGCCTGATACCGGCGGATGGATTCTATGAATGGAAAAAATTGGGTAAAAAAACCAAAATCCCCCATAGGTTTACGCTGAGGGAGGAAGATCTTTTTTCATTTGCAGGGATTTGGGAAGAATATGAAAGCCTTTCAGGAGAAATACAGCATACTTTTCTGATTTTAACCACCACCCCCAACGAAGTCGTCAGTGAAGTTCACGACAGGATGCCGGTCATTCTATCCAGAGAAAATGAAAAAAAATGGCTGGATAAATACAGTAGCCAAGAGGATCTTGTGAAAATGCTCAACCCCTACCCTGCTGAATTGATGCTTTCCTACACCGTTTCTCCGATGGTAAATTCTGTTCAAAATGACTCACCGGGGCTGATTCGAAGGACATCCCCCATGGATCAATTCGGCAATTACACTTTATTTGGTTGAGCGGAAACTAATGTCGGTTTTTGTAGGATTGGTGGCTTGTCCCGATATTGTCAGGCCTATTTCCAAATGAAGAATAAACCCAAATTCCCATGAAAAAGTCCAGAATATTAGGTGCGGGCCATTATGTACCTGAACGAATTGTTACCAACGAGGAGCTTTCCGCAATGATGGACACCAATAATGAATGGATCGTAGAGCGGACCGGAATTCATGAAAGGCGTTGGTTTACTCCTGGAGTGGACACACTTACCAATATGTCCGCCAAAGCTTCACGAATGGCCCTGGATCGGGCAAAAGTTGATTTGAATGAAATTGACTTTATTGTCTTTGCGACCATTACCTCTGATTATTTTGTTCCTGGAAATGGAGTTCTGCTTCAGCGGGAATTGGGACTGACTTCGATTGGAGCCATAGACATCAAAAATGCCTGTTCTGGGTTCATTTATGCCCTTTCGGTTGCTGACCAATTCATCAAATCCGGAATGTATCAAAAAATCCTAGTCGTAGGCGCAGAAATCCAGTCTTCCGGCCTGGACAAGAGCAATGAAGGCCGATCCAGTGCAGTAATTTTTGCCGATGGCGCTGGGGCAGTAGTCCTAGGAGCCGTCGAGGAAGACCAGCCAGGAATCTTAAGCACTCATCTACATTCTGATGGAGCACATGCAGAGGAATTGTATTGCATTGGGCCGAGTAGCAGTGCGGAGGTGAGAGTATCCCAGGAATTGATTGATCGAGGAGACTTCTTTCTGAAAATGAATGGCAATGCAGTGTTCAAACATGCGATAGTTCGATTTACGGAAGTGATACAGGAAGCTTTGGATCATAATGGAGTTAAAAAAGAAGATTTGGATCTGCTGGTTCCCCATCAGGCAAACCTGAGAATTAGCCAGTATATCCAGCAAAAATTGGGACTTCCTGATGAAAAGGTATTTAACAACATTATGTACTTGGGAAATACGACTGCCGGAACTATCCCGATTGCACTTTCAGAAGCCTGGGAACAAGGCAGGATTAAAGAAAACGACCTGATCTGCTTAGCTGCTTTCGGATCTGGATTTACCTGGGCTTCTGCACTATTAAGATGGTAAAATGAGTGATTCCACTTACTCTTTGGATCTGGATCTTTGGCTCAACCAGGACATTTTCAGAAGACAGAATCGCCTAAAATCAGCTTTTTTGATGATTTTGGAGGAATTAGGAAATTCTATCAGCAATGAAGAACTGAGCCTAATTCATCAGCTATCCAAGGGAAAAAAAATATCCAAAGGCAATGATCTTCTTGGGTTTCCTTATCAGGTTTTGGATTTAGTTCGGGATTTTGATCCGGAATTCGGATTGAATATTCGGGTGCTCAATTGGTTTGGAAATGGCTTGTTTTTATTGATTTACCATGGGTTGGGAAATAACTTACCTCCACGACCCTTACTGGAAATGGATTTTGCTTTTTCACTTACAGAATCTCCCTGGGATTATCCCGAAATGATCCTAAATAATTCCGTTTCAAAAAAAACTGATGCGTGGCACCTCGTTCAAAGCAAACCCATCGTTTGGTTGAAAGAACTCCAAATTTCCACAGCACCAAAATCCACCATAAGTACGCTTCAATTAGAGATTAGAAATCTTCTTGAGATCATGAAACTTTCCAATTCGGAAAAAAGGATGTAATTTAATTTTAACCGTGTGGCTATTTCACACGTTAACGTAAAGCAATTCGATTTTCCTTGTTTTGGAAAAATCACCAAGCTAAAAACCCCGAACTCTTGAATATGAGATACTTCCTTTTGGCAGTTTTTTTTCTCCATCAATCATTTCTTTTAGCCCAAACCCCCCAGGTTGTCAGACTATATAATTCTGATTCCAGCATTATTGGCTCCGGAGTATTAGAGGGCAGGGCAAAAACAGGTTTGTGGAAATTTTATGATTCCAAAACTAACCAATTACTGTTTGAAGGCACCTATTTGAACGGGCTCAAGGATGGGGTTTGGACCAAATACCACGTTAACGGTAAACAGAAAGAAAGATCTGAATATCGAAATGGTAAACTATTTGGACCCTCCCGGCAATACGACCTGGATGGGGCTTTGATCAAAGAAATGATTTATCAGGACAGTGTATTAGTCGGAAAGTATCTGGAATACTATGGTAAATCTGGTGCTCCGGGATATTGGGATCCCAAGCAAGTCAAAGTGGATGGACAATACGAAAACGGAAAAAAAACGGGCCAATGGGTCACGTATTACGAGTTTGGAGAGGTCGCGATAAATGAATTTTACTCGGATGGACTCAGGGAAGGTCCGTACTTAGAGTATAGTCCAGAAGGATTTGTCATCACAGAGGCATTTGCAGTCAAAGGCCAATTCCACGGGGATTTCAAAAGATTCTATTTTACTAACGTAATCTTAGAGACAGGCCAATATAAAAATGGAGTCAAAGTCGGAGAATGGAAACGCTACTTTCCAGGAACAAAAACCCTGGAAGCCGAAGAATATTACACCGAAAACGGGCTAAGAACTGGGCAGTGGAAATATTATTACCAGACGGGAAGAATTGCAAGAATCGAAACTTACGAGAACAATATCGCAGAAGGTACTTGGGAAGAATATTATGTGAATAAAGCCCTGGCCAAGCGCAAAACCTTCGAATTGGGTGTGCCGGTAGGAGAATATTTAGAATATCATAGTTCCGGCGAATTATCAGTCAAAGGCCAATACGAAAACGGAGCTAAATCCGGAATATGGTATAGCTATTTCCCCGATGGGCAACTTTACTCCATTGGAGAATACAAAAACGACCTTAAAACAGGTATCTGGAAGTACTTCAATAAAATCGGAATCCTGATTGCTGAAGGAAAATACCTGCTGGGAGAGGAAGACGGTCAATGGTTTTATTATTATGACGGAGGTCAGCTGAAATCTGTAGGATCCTACAAATTAGGGAAGGAAGACGGCATCTGGGGACTTTTTTATGACAACAAGCAGCTTACCCAGGAGGAATATTGGACCGAGGGGAAATTGATGAATGTCAGCGAATATCGAAGTTACAATGGGGAAAAAACCTATGAAAAAGGCACTTTGAATGACGGAAACGGTACTAGAATCACCTATTATGTCACCGGTGAAAAAGAATCTCAAGGAACTTACAGATCCGGTAAGGCAGAAGGGCTTTGGATTTATTTCCACGAAAATGGCCGAAAAGCTTCTGAAGGAGCTATGATTGATGGCAAAAAAGAGGGACCGTGGAGATATTACAACACCTCAGGAAGGCTAGAGGCGCTAGTCAACTTCAAGAATGACGAAGTAATTCAACAAAATTGAGGATTGACTTTCTCTAAACAAAAGGGAGTATAAAGGGTTTAGAAAAATAAAATCCAATGTTTAACCTATTTCGAAAGAAAAGTCAAAAAGAAAAGCTTCAGGAATTGTACTCCAAAAAATTAAAGGAGGCTTATTCCCTTTCTCACTCCAATAGAACTGAATCAGACAGAATAATGGCAGAGGCAGAGGAGATTGCCAAAAAAATCGATTCAATACCATAATTGTTTTTCAGCTACAGAAAAACAATTTTTGAATATAAAAATTTGGATTTTAGATAATTAGCCCTATATTTATTAATACTTTTTCATCTAGTCCGCAGACGTTTATAAACAATTCAAGTTTATTTTAAGGGTGATTGAGCTACGGACTCTAGAACACAAATTTTTAAAACCCGGGATTGACACCCCGGGTTTTTTTATGCCCCTCATTCGACTTTCTTCCACGAGACAAATCGTAAATCTTTTCAGAAAGAAGCCAAGAAGTTCCAAGAATTTCTATAATCCAGAAAATAGAACCCCTAATTCCCCTATTTTTTCAATTAAGTGCTTTTTTGATCCCTAAAATTTAGCTTTATTGAGACAATTCTCTGAAAACATGAACCTGATTAACCCAAAAGAAGCCATTTCGAAAATGGAAGGCGTGGTAGAAATCAAAAGCTACCTCAACAAAATCAAGATTATCAAGAACCTGTACCTCAAAGGAGCGAATACGGCCAGCGAAATCTGTAGCGAAGTCGGAATTTCACTGCCTACCGTCAATAGTCTTTTGTCTGACTTGATGACTTCCGGAGAAGTGATCAAACAAGGCCGGGCCGAATCACAAGGCGGAAGGAAGCCAGACCTTTATCGGCTTGCTCCCGATGCTTTTTATGTGCTTTCAGTGGATTTGTCCAAGTTCAACATGCATCTCGCTCTTTATTCCTGCAACCATGAGATGGCCTATGAAAAAGAAAGTCATAAAATCACGCTGAATAATGAAAAAGAGACTTTCGATGACCTTTGCGATAAAATAGACACCTATATCAGCCATACTGGAATTCCTTCAGAAAAAATCATCGCGATCGGATTTTCCATGCCTGGATTGGTCGATTCCATCGGTGGAGTTAACTATACACACCTTCGATTCGGAAAAAAATCCCTTTTGGAAAATCTGGAATCCAGATTCCAAAAAAAGGTTTTCCTGGAAAATGATGCCCGGGCTATGACTTTGGCGGAATTTAAGTTTGGTGCTGAGGAAAACCATAAAAATGTCTTGGGCTTATTTATTGGCTGGGGAATTGGTTTGGGGATTATCATTGATGGAAAAATCTACCAAGGAGCGTCCGGGTTTGCGGGTGAGTTTTCCCATTCTCCAATTTTCGAATCCAGAGATATCACCTGCACCTGTGGAAAGAAAGGTTGCCTGGAAGCTGTAGCTTCTGGAACAGCTATCGTCAGAATGGCTGAAGAAGCTATACAGCTGGATAAAGACAGCATTCTAGCAAGAATGGTCAGGGATCATAGTGGGGAATTGGAGCCAGGCCTGGTGGTGGAGGCAGCCTTGGCAGGAGACCAAAGAGCAATCACCATCCTATCAGAAGCAGGGCTTGATTTGGGAAGAGGAATTTCTATCTTAATTCAACTTCTCAATCCAGAACTGATCATCATCGGAGGCTCAGTGGCTGAAGCAAACCAATACTTGATCACGCCGATTCAACAGGCTCTGAATATTTACAGCATGGCCAAATCCAGAGAAAAAACCCAACTTTCTCTTTACAAACTTGGCCAAGATGTGGGACTCCTTGGAGGTGTGGCGGTAGTCAACGAGAAATTGTTCGAAGACATATTGAATTAAAAAATGCTGAAGTACCAGCATTCTTTCCATGAGTTATTTACCTTCTACAAGTATTCTAAAAATATCATGTCTTCTAGTGACATGTGGCCTAGTTTTTTCGGCTTTTTCCCAAAACCGGCAATCCAGGTTTGAAAAGCTCAATCCCAGATCCAGCGGCATCAGCTTTAAAAACCAACTGAAAGAGGATCGGGACAACAATATCCTTCGCTATGAATATTTCTACAATGGTGGTGGCGTCGCTGTGGGAGATTTGGATAATGATGGCTTGGAGGATATATTTTTTACGGGAAACATGGTTCCCAACAAAGTCTACAAAAACCTCGGCAAGCTGAAATTTGAGGACCTCAGCAAATCTGCCGGAATTCAGGGGAAAAATTCCTGGACTACGGGAGTTACCCTAGCAGATGTAAATGGGGATGGGCTCTTGGATATATATGTCTGCTACTCCGGAAAAGGCCCGGTAGAAACCCGAAAAAATGAGCTCTACATCAATTTGGGCAATTTCAAATTTGTCGAAAAAGCTTCTGACTATGGCCTGGACGATCCTTCTCACAGTACCCAAGGCCTTTTTTTTGACTACGATCTGGATGGAGACCTGGACCTTTTTCTATTGAATCACAATATTCAGGTGATCAATGAACTGGAATTTGATGCAGCAAGGACCGGGAAGCATCCCTATGCAGGTGACAAGCTGTTTAGAAATGACGGGGGAAAATTCACTGAAGTGACTGAGCAAGCAGGAATCAAAAGCTTTGCCTTGGGATTTGGGCTATCTGTTATCTCCTCAGACATCAATCAGGATGGCTGGCCAGATCTCTTAATCACCAATGATTACATTGAGCAGGATTACCTCTACATCAATCAGGGAGATGGCACGTTCAAAGATCAATTGACAAATTACCTTTCTCATATTTCACATTTTTCAATGGGTGCGGACATTGCAGACCTCAACAATGACGGATTGCAGGAAATCTTCACCTTAGACATGCTTCCGGAGGATAATGAACGCCAAAAGCTATTGTATGGCCCCGAGAATTATGAACAATACGACCTGATGATCCGAAGGGGATTCCATCACCAATTGATGCGAAATATGCTTCATTTAAATCAAGGTGAGGGGCAATTTGCCGAGATCGCGCAGTTAGCGGGAATTTCCAATACCGACTGGAGCTGGTCTGCCTTGTTCTTTGATGGAAATAATGACGGCAAAAAAGACCTTTTTGTCACCAATGGATATTACCGGGACTACACCAACCGGGATTTCCTGAAATACAAGGGCGATTATTATTTCAAACAGGCTGTAGCCCGGGAAACGGCAGACACCCTTCACCTGGTCACTTCCATGACCTCAACTCCAGTTCACAATTACTTTTTTGAGAATCAGGGGGATTTATCCTTTCAGAATGTATCTCAACCGGCAGGATTTGGTGAAAAAAACTTTTCAGCAGGAGCGGCATATGCTGATCTGGACAATGACGGAGACCTTGATTTGATCGTCAGCAACCTCAACCAAACCGCTGATATTTTTGAGAACAAAAATACCGGTGGAAATTGGATCAAATTCAGACTCAAAGGACCCGGTCAAAACACCTTCGGCATCGGAACCAGAATTCACGCCTTCGCTGAAAATGA
>JAJLJS010000008.1:0-2783 GCA_033844545.1 Cyclobacteriaceae bacterium
CGGTGCTCGCGCGCGTGGTCGAGTGCCGCTTCTTCGCCGGGCTCACCACCGCCGAGACCGCGCTCGCGCTGGGGCGTTCGGTGCGCACCGTGGAGCGCGACTGGGCCCGGGCCCGCGCCTACCTGCTGCTGGCGCTGCAGGACTGAGCCGTGGCCGCCGGCAGCCCCGACTGGCACCGGGTGGACGCGCTGTTCGAGGCCTGCCTGGAACTTGCCCCGGAGGCGCGCGCCGACCTCCTGCAGCGCGAGTGCGGCGACGATGCCGCGCTTCGCGGGCGCGTCGAGGCCCTGCTTGCCGCAAGCACGCGGGGCGAAGCGCTGCTGGACCGGCGCGAGGCGCTGCTGGGGACGCTGCTGCCGTCGCCGCGCGGCCCGGACGCGGACGCGGCGCCGCTGGCGCCCGGCGACATCGTCGGCGACTGCCGCATCCTGTCGCTGATCGGCGTCGGCGGCATGGCGCACGTCTACCTCGCCGAGCAGCGCCAGGCCGACTGGCAGCGCCGCGTGGCGGTGAAGGTGCTGCACGTCGATGGCGCCGACATGCTGGCGCGCTTCCACGCCGAACGCCGCATCCTGGCCAGCCTCGAGCACCCGGGCATCGCCCGCCTGATCGATGCCGGCACCACCGCCGGCGGCCAGCCCTGCCTGGTCACCGAGCTGGTCGAAGGCGAGCCGATCCACCGCTACTGCGAGCGCCGGTCGCTGCCGCTGCCGGCGCGGCTGGACCTGTTCCTGCAGCTGGCCGACGCCGTGCAGCACGCGCATGCGCGGCTGGTCGTGCACCGCGACATCAAGCCTTCGAACGTGCTGGTGGATGCGGCCGGGCGCGTGCGCCTGCTCGACTTCGGCATCGCCCGGCTGGTGGAGCACGACGAGCGCGATCCGCTCACGGGCACGGGTGCGCCGCCGATGACGCCCGAATACGCCGCTCCCGAGCAGCTCGGCGGCGGCGCCATCAGCACCGCCATCGACATCTACCAGCTGGGCCTGCTGCTGTTCGAGCTGCTGGTGGGCCAACCACCCTGGAAGCACTGGTCCAGCGGCGCCGACCTGCCCTCGCGGCTGCTGCCGCGGGCCAGCGAGGCTGCGCGCGGCGACGGCCGCGACCCGGCGGCGCGCGCGCTGTCGAAGCGGCTGGCCGGCGACCTCGACGCCATCATCGCCCGCGCCACCGCCAGCCGGCCCGCCGACCGCTACGCCACCGCGCAGGGCCTGGCGCGCGACATCCGCTGCCACCTGCGCGGCGAGCGCCCCAGCGTGCGCCGGGAAGGCCTGGTGCAGGGCCTGTGGCGGCTGGCCCGCCGAAACCGCGCGGCGGCCGCCGCCAGCCTGGCGCTGCTGGCGGCGCTGGTCGGCTGGGGCGCAACGATGCAATGGCATTCGGCGCGGCTCGAGCGCGAGCGCGCCGCGGTGCAGCGCGAAGCCCTGCGCGCGCAGCAGTCGCGCGCCTTCCTGCTCGACATCTTCCAGCGCTCCGATCCGCTGTTCCAGGAGCAGCCCGGCGAGCAGGAAGTGGTTGCCTGGCGCTGGCTGCCGCAGGTGGAAGCCGACGCCCGCCGCACGCTCGCGGCCACGCCGGGCGTGCAGGCCGATCTTTTCGAAAGCATCGGCGCGCTCTACCGGCGCGCCCGCCAGCCCGACGATGCCAAGCGTTTGCTGCGCGAGGCGCTGACCCTGCACGCCGGCATCAACCCGCCCGACCGCGGCGCGATGGCGCGCATCCGCGCCGAGCTGGCCTCGCTGCTGGTCGAGGACGGCCCGGATGCCGAGGCCGACGGCCTGGCCAGCGCCGCGCTGGCCGATGCCCGCGTGCTGGCCGGCACCGATCCGCGCAATGCCGTGGCGATCATGCTCGATGGCGCCACGGTGCTCGGCGCGATGGCGCGCAACGAGGAGCGCGAGGCGCTGATGCGCGAAGCGCTGGCGCTGGTCGCGGGGGACGCAGCGGGCATGCCGGTGGCCGAGGCCGAAGTGCGCCTGCAGTTGGCCAGCGCCCTGGAGGCCCAGGGCGATTCGTCCGCAGCGCTGGCCGAGGCCAGCCTCGCGCTCGAACGCGCGGAAGCCTCGCTGGGCCCGCGCCATGGCCGCCTGGTGGCCATCCTCGCCAGCCAGGCCACCGCCCTGGGCGGGCTCGGCCGGCACGAGGAGGCCCAGGCGGCCCTCCGGCGCGCGCTCGACATCCAGACCCGCTGGGACCACCCCGACAGCAGCACCGTGCTGGCGCTGCGCAACAACCTCGCCATCGTGCTTGGCCGCGCCGGGCGCCGCGACGAGGAGCAGGCCGAGCTGCGCCTGCTGATCGACCAGCGCCGGCGCATCCGCGGCGACGACCACCTCGAGGTCGGACGCAACTGGCAGAACCTGGGCGCCTCGCTGGCCAAGTCGGGCGAGCATGCGCCGGCGCGCGAAGCGCTGGCCGAGGCCCTGCGCATCTTCACCCTGCGCCTGCCGGAGGGGCACCCGCAGCGCGCCTTCCCGCACATCACGCTGGCGCGGGTGCACCTGGACGAGGGCGCCCCCGGCCTGGCGCTGGAGGCCGCCGAGGCGGCTGCCTCCGGCCTGCGCGGCAGCCTTCCCGGGGGCCACTTCGCCCACGCGGTGGTGGGCTGCCTGCAGGCCGAGGCGAGGCACGCGATGGCGGCCACGGCGGAAACGGCGGCCGGTTTGCGTGAACAGGCCAGGCGACTCGCGGCCGCGCCATCGGCGCCGGCCGAGTACCTGCTGCGCTGCGAGGAGGCAGCGCGCAGCGCCGACCCCGCCCAAGCCTGAGGACCCGCCATGCCA
>JAJLJS010000009.1:0-8272 GCA_033844545.1 Cyclobacteriaceae bacterium
TTAATAAAGCGCTGGTGCACGACCCGCTTGGTATCAAACGCCTCAAAGATATAAATCCCACGAGTAATTTCACCTAGATAAAGGTCTAAATTCTGGTTTCCTGACAGGCTTTTTCCTTCCATAACCACCCTGCCGGACATATCCAGTACCCGATAATTTATCTGTGACATTCCGGCTGGCAATTCCACAGTCAATGTTCCCTGGGTAGGAACTGGATACATTTTCAATCCATCTTGGGATGGAGCTTCAGGAATTCCGGTAATGTAGTCCGTTTGCAAAATGCCAGATTCCGGGGTTGGAAGAGGCTTATCCGTAAAGAGATAAAACTCGTTCGGACGAAAGCCCATGGTTCGCTGGGTGGAGCTCAAAGTGATTTCTTCACCGGTAAAATAATTGTACCATTTTCCTGTTTTGGGAAACTGGACTTGAATCCCTCCCCTGGTCTCCAGATCAAAATTTCCGATTAAGAAAACCTCCAGTTCTGGATGGGTAAGATGGATGCTTTTGTAAGTTTCATTTAGGTTAATTGTAGCGTTGCTGGGCTTGGAAAATACCGGGTGTTGATTTTTTAGGGAAATCATCTCTTGATACAACCTGAAAAGCCTGTTGCGTTCCGGATTATTCAGATACTCCCAGCGGGTAGGTTTGATTCCAAGTCGATCGTTATTCAACTCCAGGTCATATCCAAATTCCCCAAACTGCCAGAGCATTTTTGGGCCGGGAATGGCAAAATAGAATGCAGTCATGATCTGGTGACGATTGACAGCATTTTCAAGATTCTTGAGATTCAAAGGAGAAGTCAGTCCAAAATTCAAACTTTCCCACATGACTCTTTCCTCATCATGGGATTCCTGATAGGCTATCAGATGATTTTTTACCCAACCTCGGTTTTTGAAATAGGCCCCCTGCATGTTGTCATTATTGCCCTTGGCGAGATTTCGCGAGGTTCCATTCATATTTCCCCAAAACATCAGCCCATAATCTGCCAATTCTTTTTCTTCGGAATTTTCTGACAAATGCTCTAAAATCACATACGCTTCGGGATGCTTGGCTTTGATTTTATCATAGATATGTTTCCAGATTTTTATTCTTGAAGGATCATACTGAGACCAAGTTCCTACATTGTTTCCGCTATTTACTTGGGTAAATCCTTTGGAAAGATCAAATCGAATCCCATCCATTTTATATTCCGTGAGCCAGTAGCTATTCACGGAATCCACAAATGCTTTGGTGTAGGTGCTCTCATGGTTAAAGTCATAGCCGACATTGAAGGGATGCTTAGCTTCTCGGTTAAACCAAGGATTATCCAAAGTTGGCGCACCATAGTCCCCGTCATTGTACAGACGGACCATGGGACTTTGTCCAAAAGCGTGATTCAAAACTAAATCCAGGATCACCATAATCCCCTTGCCATGGGCGGCATCAATTAGCTCCTTCAACTCATTTTTGGTACCGTAATATTTGTCCGGTGCAAAAAAGAAAGAAGGATTGTATCCCCAGGAAAGATTTCCTTCAAACTCTCCCACCGGCATCAGTTCAATCGCATTGACTCCCAAACTTTTTAAATAATCCAGACGCTCCAAAACCGCCTTATACGTCCTACGCTCATCAAAATCCCGAACCAAAAGTTCGTAAACCACCAATTCTTCCGGGCTGGGACGGGAATAGCTGACATTTTTCCAGACAAATGGGGTTTGATCTGTTTGAAGGTAGGTCGCTTGAAAGTTCGTTTTTCCATTGGGGAAGGGTTTCAGACCCGGATACCTGCCCTGATCAATGATCTCCTGATCATGAAATGGATCGGAAGTTTTATCGGCATAGGGATCACCAATACGTATTTCACCATCTACCAGGTACTGAAAAATATATTCCTGCTTCGGAATCAGACCTGAAAGTTTAAGCCAGAAAATTTCCCCGTCGGGCGTTCTTTTCATCTGAAAATCTGGCAAAACCTTCCAATCATTGAAATCCCCGATCACATGGACAATGTTCTTTTTAGGGGCTTGCAGGGCCAAAATCACTTCGGTAGAGGACAGATAATTGATTCCTAATCTTGCTCCCGGAGGTAAAGAGGCTACTTCCGATGGAGCAAATACCGTGATCGTAACCGTCTCAGTGTCCGTCTCGGCACCTTTTTGTGCTTTTGCTGTCAGTTGGTAAGTGCCGGGTTGCTCAGCTAAAAATGAGTAGGTAATTTCTTTGGAAGCCAGCTTTTCACTGACTTTTGTGCCATCAAGTTCCAGCCTGAGATCTGCAGTTTCCGAAGCTTCTGCTTTAAACTCAAAAGACTCTCCAGTCTGAAGGGATAATTGATTGGTCTGGGGTTGGGTAAAAAGGATTTGAAATCCTTGGGCTAGATTGATGAAAAAGTCAGAATTAGAAGTGGTTTTTCCCTCTTTACTGCCATCCGCATTTCTGAATACAATTCCCAAACGGTAAATGGGAAGTCCATTGGGGTTTGAAAAAAATGAATTGGGGGTAAGTTCGAAGGTGTAAAGATTCGCTTGTCCTTCCACCTTGGTCATTTTTGCCGCCGGGTTTGCCGTTCCCCATTGGAAGGGAACCAGGGACCAGGTGGTTGAAGCTGGACCTTCTGTTACTGCCCCAATGTGAATATAAACGTCACAATTGCAATCTTTCAAACCGCTGGTTCCTTTGGTCGCATCGTAGATAATTCTGACAGGCTGTGCTGCAAAAGGAACAGGAGGTTCGGTAGTGACTTGAGTCCAGCCCCTTTCCGGAACTAAAACAAGTAAAACTAAAAGTAAGGCTAACAGGGTCTTTTTCATGGAAAGCAAATAAACGGTGGCCCTTCATTTTTCATGAAGAACCAGCCGTCTGTGAAGGTAATTCTAAGGATCAGTTTTTTACTAAAGTATAAGATACCTTACCTGCCGGACCAAAATACAGCGATATGGTATAATTCCCGGCAGATTCAATTTTAATATTGGGACCACCCGCAGAAAGCTCTCCATTGGCTCCTCCGAAATTATTATCCCAATTGTTGTTTGCTCTAAATTTAAATTCTCCAGCTTTTAAGCTGGTCGTGATTTTCAGGGAATTGGTGGTTTTGTCAAAAACATTCATCGGCGTGTCTGCGTCCCAACCTCCGGGTGTAGCATCCCCGACGATTCCCCATCTTTTGACAGCTCCAAGCGTGTACGTTTTGGCATTCAGATCCACATTCATTTCGTAAGTCCCGTCAGCCCCTACCTTGATATTGGCTCCGTCTTTCTCCAAAGTTCCATTGGCTCCATCATCTCCATAGTTGATATCCCAACTGTTGGTTTCATTTACTTTGAATTCTCTGGATCCACCCAGGATGTGAATATATCCTTTAAATTTTTTGTCAAAATTCTCGGAATAAAGCACGGTCATTTCATTGGTTGGATCCCAACCTTGGTAATCACCCGGCACATACATGACCGGAAATGCAACTGTGGCATCGTAAGGTGTAATGCTCAATGTGGTGGATTCCCCAACGATTGGCAAAAGTCCAATGGCAATGGTGGATTTCACGCGAAATTCTACATTGGCAGAAGTCCCGAATGGCAATCCCTTTTCTAATAAGGCATCATTCAACTCCGCCACATTAACTTCAATGATATTGGACTTGGAAGATCCCAAATCCACCGGGGCAGAAAATTCAGCACCCGGAAGATCCAATTGGAGAATATTGGTCACTTCTCCGGAAGTTCCAAAATCAGCTGCAGTCACGGTAAACTCGATAAAACTTTCCTCAGCATTATCTTTTTGCAATACAATAGAAGTTCCAGCCGCTGGAGCGGAAATCTCAGAACCGGTTTGTGGGATAATCGGTGGAAACTCGTACTCACATCCCCAGATCAAGGGCAATACAGCAAAGAATCCTGCTAGGTTAATGATTTTTTTCATAGGGTTTAAATTAATTAGGATATTGTTTTTGTTCTATTTTATGTTGGAAATAGACTATAGAAGAGTTGTGTTTTAATTCCTGATAATCCAGAAAACCTAGATGGTTTTAAAAACTTACTTCTTCTTTTTATTCGAAACAATTGCCACTGAGGACAGACCCACAAAAAATTTTATGCACACGTTTGCGGTTTCGTTTGCATTCTAGATTTATTTTTTGAACGCCTTCATTATTTTTCAGTTTAATTCTAGAAATTGATTTAATTGACCAAAAATGGATTAAAGAATAATCCATAAACCCAAAAGCAAATTATTTCTTGGAATAATTAAATTTTTATGAAGCTAGATCAAGCGACGATAAAAGATTTGGCAAGGGAACTCAATGTTTCCTCCTCCACCATTTCCAGAGCACTCAAAGACTATCCTGGAATCAGTGAAGAAACTAAGAGAAAGGTTAAGGAATTGGCTGCGAAGATGAACTATCGGCCCAATGCACTTGCCCGCTCCTTGAGAAAAAGCCAGTCTTTCACCATTGGCGTGATCATTCCCGAGGTGGTTCATTTTTTCTTTTCCACGGTCATCAGTGGAATTGAGGAGGTAGCCTTCGCCAGGGGATACAATGTGATTTTGACCCAGACTAATGAGAAGTATATCCGGGAAAAAACTAGCATCGACACCATGCTTGCCAATCAAATCGATGGCTTAATGGTGAGTTACTCCAAAGAGACGAAGGACTTTTCTCATTTTTCGGAGCTATTGGAAAAGAATTTCCCGATTGTATTTTTTGACAGGGTTCCCAAGTTGGAAAACACCCTCAATGTAACTGTGGATGACTACAGTGGAGCCTATGCTGCCACGCAGCATTTAATCCAGCAAGGATACCGAAAAATATTCCATTTGGCCGGGCCAAAATACCTCTCCATTTCTCAAGAAAGGCAAAGAGGATACTTGTCCGCTTTGGAGGATTATGGAATTCAGCCCCAACCGAACTGGATAATTGAAAGCTCAAAAGGCAATGAAAACGAGGCGAGGGATATCACTGCTGAGATTTTGAAAAAAGCAGATCCCAGGCCGGATGCCTTTTTTGCCCATAACGACATGGCGGCAGTTGGCGCAATGATGGCTTGCAGAGAGGCTGGATTAAAAGTACCGGATCAAATCGGAATCGTGGGTTTTAGCGATTGGCAGTTTTGTACCATGTTGGAGCCAAGTCTCTCTTCTGTGGCGCAGCCGGGCTTTCAGATGGGCGTGAGGGCCACGGAATTGCTGCTGGACTTGATTGATAAGAAGGGAGACATGGACGCCTCCAAAAATTCTTTGGTCCTCAAAACTGAGCTTTTGATTCGGAAATCCTCCCAAAAACCCTAAAATCCCCAAAAAAAAACCACTTTTTTTCTTCCTTCACGTGCAAACGTTTGAATAAGGCGAATTTTTGAAATTTGCCCTGTTTAATTCATCAAAATTCACATTTAAGCTCCAAAAAAGGCATTTTGGGGAGTTTCAAACCTAGCAATTGATTTCTATTTTAGCGGGACTCCATCCAGCATAAATCCAGGAATTCCCATGGGTAAAGAAATTACCAAAATATCTCAATCAAGAAATTCACATCAATCCAAAAGCTTGGGAAAAGTACATTCCTGGACTTACGAAAATCAAATTCTTGAGGGAATAGGCGATACAGGTAAATTTAAAATTTCCTTTTTTGAAAATGGAATTGTGAGAGTTCAGGCCACCCAATTTGAGGATTTTGAAAGCAATCCTTATTCGGTGATTTCTGAGCCTCAGCCATGCCAGGTTGATTTTTTGGAGTTGGGCAATACCCTGGAGATCCAAACACCGGAGCTAAAGCTTAAAATCGAGTTGGATAATTTTCGGTTAGACTTTTATGACAAATCTGACCAAATCCTCAATTCAGATGACCCTCTCTCCATTTCTTGGATTGGATCGGAAGTCAGCAACTATAAAAAAGTCCAAAAAGGAGAAAAATTTATCGGCTTAGGGGAAAAAACAGGAAATCTCAACCGGGCAGGAAGAGCATATACCAACTGGAACACGGATTACTTTGCCTATGGTGTCGGAGATGATCCACTTTACCTGAGTATTCCTTTTTACATTGGGGTGCACGAAAAAGGCTCCTATGGAATTTTCTTTGACAATACCCATAAGTCAGTTTTCAATTTTGGTGCATCGACCAATCGGTTTGTTTATTTCTCTGCCGAGGATGGAGATTTGGACTATTATTTTGTCCATTACCCTAGTCCTGCAGAGATTATTCAAGCCTATTCCCGATTGACGGGCCGAATGGAAATGCCTCCCAAATGGGCCTTGGGTTTTCAACAATGCCGGTATTCCTACTACCCTGACTCGGAAGTGTATGCGGTCGCTCAGGGATTTCGGGATAAAAAAATGCCCGCAGACGTGATTTATCTGGATATCCATCACATGGAGGGGTATAAGGTATTTACTTTCGACGGAGAGAAATTCACCGATCCGAAAAAGATGATATCCAGACTGAAAGAGAGAGGTTTTCGGGTAGTAGTAATCATGGACCCTGGGATCAAAACTGAAAAAGGGTATCTCCCCTATGCCGAAGGTTTGGAAAAAGATCTGTTTGTCAAATATCCGGATGGAGAAACCTACGAAGCGCAGGTGTGGCCGGGTTGGTGTGCTTTTCCCGATTTTACCAAAGAAGAAACCAGAGCTTGGTGGGCCGAAAAAATGGCTTTTTATACCGAAGCAGGGGTGGATGGCTTTTGGACCGATATGAACGAACCGGCATCTTGGGGACAATTCACCCCGAATTTGATCGAGTTTGATTTTGAGGGAGAAAAGGCATCTCACCGAAAAGCCAGGAATATCTACGGAATGCAAATGGCCCGAAGTGCAAAGGAAGGCTCGGTATTCCAAAATCCAAATACTAGACCTTTTGTCCTGACCCGATCCGGATTTGCTGGAATTCAACGCTATGCCGCTGCATGGACTGGAGACAATGTGGCCTCTGAAGAGCACATGCTGGCAGGGGTCCGTCTGGTAAACAGTCTGGGCTTGAGCGGAGTAGCCTTTTCGGGATATGATGTAGGTGGATTCGCCGGTGAAGCCTCCAAAGGTCTTTTTGCCCGCTGGATGAGTATCGGTGCATTTGCTCCTTTCTATAGGGCCCATTCCATGATCAATACCAAAGACTCTGAACCTTGGGCCTTTGGAGAAGAAACTGAAGAAATCAGCAAAAACTACATGAAGCTGAGGTATAGATTGCTGCCTACGATCTATAGTTTCTTTTATTCCAGTACCCTGACTGGAAATCCTATTTCAGAAAGTTTGGCCATCCAGTTTTCCCAAGATGAAAAAATATACCAATCCGCTTTTCAGAATCAATACCTCTTTTGCCACACCTTCTTGGTTGCTCCGGTGGAAAGTTTCCGGGAAATCTGCAAAGTCTATTTGCCCAAAGGAGACTGGTATTACCTCTATTCCGACGAAAAGCACGCTGGCCAATCGACAATTTATCAGGATAGTCCGCTGAATTATCTCCCGGTGTATGTCAAGGCGGGCCAGGTATTTACCATGCAATCGGATGTAGAATTTACCGGGGCCAAGCACGATGGCATCTTACGGATTCATGTTTACCAAGGCGGAAATGGTTCAGAATTTCTTCATTACGAAGATGCTGGTGATGGATTTGAATATCTGAATGATGGCTATTCTAAAAGAAAAATCATTTATTCTCCGGAAACTAATTCTCTTCATTTAAGCAAAGCAGAAGGAAACTATCCTTCTGATTTTTCCAAACTGAGGATTTATTTCCATGGTTTTGAAAATTCCCAAGTCCAGGTCTCAGGCAAAACCTATTCTTTGGAGAAAGAAAACTATGGCTTCTTGGGTAAACTTACCGAGTTTGATCCTCTGCCAGAACACGACCATCCTTACTTTGAAATCAAGGGCCTCCCCTATTTAGAATTACCAAACACTCCCGAGTCCATTGAAATCAACGGGCTCCACTAAAATAACACCATCCCAAAATGATCGAAATCAAAAAGAAGCTTAGTTTCTGGCAGATCTGGAATATGAGCTTTGGCTTTCTGGGTATCCAGTTTGGATTTGCCCTGCAGGGAGGATTCATGTCTAGGATTTTCCAAACCTTAGGTGCTGATAAGGATGCCATTCCATTTTTGTGGATTGCCGCACCCTTGACTGGACTTTTGGTCCAGCCAATTGTCGGATACCTCAGTGACCGTACCTGGCACCCCAAATTTGGGAGAAGGAAACCATTTTTCTTTATCGGCGCAGTATTCAGCACCATTGCCTTATTCTTGGCACCCTACTCTTCTGCCCTTTGGATGGCTGCAGGAGCCCTTTGGATTTTGGATGCATCCATCAATAT
>JAJLJS010000010.1:0-14654 GCA_033844545.1 Cyclobacteriaceae bacterium
AATGATCATCATTGATCCGAAAGGCGGGGGAGGAGGTAACCTCTTCACTGAAAAAGAATATGGGGATTTTATCCTCCGTTTTGAATTTCGATTGACTCCCGGAGCAAACAACGGACTCGGAATTCATGCTCCTTTGGAAGGGGATGCAGCCTATGTGGGCAAAGAACTTCAAATACTGGACAATACCGCTGAAAAGTATGCGGGGCTTAAAGAATATCAGTTTCACGGCTCAGTGTATGGGGTGATCCCTGCCAAAAGGGGCTTTTTGAAGCCGGTGGGAGAATGGAATACCCAGGAAGTGATTGTAGAGCATCCTAAAATCAAAGTCATCCTCAATGGGGAAACCATCCTGGAAGGGGATTATCTGGAAGCGAGTAAAAACGGAACGCTGGATGGAAGGGATCATCCCGGACTGCAAAGATCATCAGGACATATCGGGTTTTTGGGCCATGGGGATGTGGTCCACTTTCGAAACATACGAATCAAAGAATTGAAATAACCTTTAGCATAAACCTTAACAAATGACTAAGAAATTCCAAATAATCGATCGGCGTGACTTCCTCAGGAGATCCGCCCTCGGTGCAGCAGGTTTGGTATTGGCCCCATCTCTGCTGGCAAAAGCCAAAGAAGCCGGCAAACTGAGAACTGCGCATATCGGATTGGGCGCCATGGGAATGGAAGACCTGAGAGCTATTGCTTCTCATGAATTGGTAGAGGTAGTGGCCCTATGTGATGTGGACAAAAATGCCCTCCTTAATGCTACGGCACTTTATCCAAATGCTAAAACCTATGCTGATTACCGCATTTTGCTCAAGGAAATGGAGGATGAAATCGATGCAGTGATCGTATCCACTCCTGACCATACACATGCCCCAGCTTCCCTGATGGCCATGAAAATGGACAAGCCGGTCTATTGTCAAAAGCCACTTACTCACCATGTGACTGAGGCTAGGGCCATGAAGAAACTGGCCCAAAAGAAAAATCTGGTCACCCAGATGGGGATTCAGGTCCATTCCTTTTATGATTACAAACTGGCGACACTACTGATCCAATCCGGGATCATCGGTAAGGTCCATACGGTACGCGCTTGGTCGCCCAAAAACTGGGGTACAGACTTGCCTTCCCCTACCGGCAGCGATCCTGTTCCAGCCAATTTGGACTGGAATCTGTGGCTGGGTACTGCTCCGGAGCGTCCGTTTAAGGAAAATGAATATCATCCCGGAAATTGGAGAAAGGTATTGGATTTTGGCTGTGGGACACTGGGTGATATGGGCGTACATATTTTTGATACCCCATACAATGCCCTTCAGCTCGACGTACCCATGACGATTACCAACGAATGCCGTCAGCCTACCGGTCATGGGTTCCCTGAAAATAACATTGTGACCTATGAATTCCCCGCTACTCCTTATACTGCCGAGACCTTGAAGTGGGTGTGGTACGATGGTCCAGGAGCTCCTGCAGACCATGAAGACCTCAAGCTTCCCAATGGTGAGGAGCTTCCTGATCAGGGAGCGATGTTTTTGGGGGAAAAGGGGCGATTACTTCTGCCTCATTTCCAGCAGTTGCCCAAATGGATTGTTGATGGGCAATACAAGGAATTTGACGTAACTCCTTTTAATCTGGGTGCACCGGTGAAAGACTATGCAGGAGAAAGCAAAAAGCACTACCATCAGTTTGTAGATGCTTGCCTCGGAAAAGGCGAATGTTCGGCTCCTTTCGAATACTCTGCACGATTGACAGAGACTATTTTGCTGGGTGTGATTGCCGGTCGATTCCCGAATCAAACCCTTCATTGGGACAGTAAAAAAGCCAAATTTGCCGAAAAAGAAGCCAATAAGTATTTGGGCGGGAAGTATAGAAAGTTTTAAGGAAGTATCCAGTATTAAGTATCGAGGCTCAAGTAACAAGAATCAGGATGAAAGACGGGGGGGTATGTCTTGGCAAGGCTGACTTCCCCACGCTTTTGCCACCTGAGGTGCAAACGTTCCTACTGATCACCACTACTGGAACCTGCCGTAGTTTCGTCCGCCAGCGAACAAAAATGTTCGAGACTAAAAGCCTCAAAAAATTAGAAAAATGCCTCTGGATCGATTTCAGAGGCATTTTTTATGGCATAAAAGTGGGGTAGGGTTGGATACATCTTGCATGCCAACGAATCTGTCATGAGAATTAAACCAACTACTCTTTCAACTCTTATTCCTGCAACCCGAAACTAAAATGCCCATGTGGAAGAATTATTTCAAAATTTCATTTCGAAATCTCCAGAAACGAAAACTATACACGGCCATTAACCTTCTGGGACTGGTAATCGCTTTGGTAAGCTTTTTAGCAATAGCTCTTTACATCTACCATGAATGGAGCTATGACCGGATGTACACGGATCATTCTCGGATTTATAGATTTAATCAGGAATTCAAGTTTGGAGGGGAAGCTCAATTGGCGAGTATGACTCCTTCTTCCCTAATTCCTACTATTTTGGATGAAATCCCCGAAGCCGAAACAGGTACCTTGGTCTTTGATTTAAGTATTTTTTCTTCTGTTTTGGTGGATTTGGGACAAGGAAGCCAAGAAGAAAAGAAATTTGCCTTTGTGGATGAAAGGTTTTTGGAGGTCTTTGATTTTCAGGTTTTAGCAGGACAGAAAGAACGTATGTTTTCCGAGCCAAACTTGATCGTCTTGACAGAAAGTACGGCAAATCGTCTTTTTGGGAGTCCACAGAATGCGGAAGGAAAAAGCCTGAAAGTAGACGGAAAAGATTACCTGGTTTCCGGAGTGATTGTTGATTTTCCTTCTAATTCTCACCTGGATTTTGATTTTTTGGCTTCTTTCAAAACGCACCGGCATGGGAAAGAGCCTGCCTGGAGCCCCAGTAATTATTATTCCTACGTAAAGCTGAGAGAAGGCGCAGACCCCGGGGCTTTGGAAGCAAAACTGGATCAATTGGTCTTGAAATACTTGGGGGCTGAATTTCAGGAAAACGGATTCAGTTTTTCCTTTTTCTTATTGCCGGTGACTAAAATCCATTTGGGTGATCAATCCTTGAGTAGCATCAAGCCGGGGACAAATATTAAGTACCTGTATATTTTTGGCCTGGTTGCCATCTTGCTTCTGGCCATTGGTATTATAAATTATGTCAATCTGGCCACTGCCGAATCCACGGAAAGAAACAAGGAAGTTGGCCTTCGGAAAAGCCTCGGTGCAGGAAGAGCCCAGCTTTTTGGGCAGTTTATTTCAGAATCTTTATTGCTGACTATCAGTGCCGCTTTATTGAGCTTGCTTGTTCTGGGACTGTTGTTTCCGGAGCTCAACAAACTTATCGGGGTTCCTTTACCCTTGGATTTGGTTTTTACCCCAGTGGGAATAGTGCTGCTTTTAGGACTTGTCCTAGGGGTAGGAGTATTGGCAGGGTTTTATCCTGCGGTAGTTTTGAGCGGGATGGAGCCAATCCAAGCGCTTGCTAATCAAATAAAAGTTGGGGGAGGAGCCTGGCTGAGAAAGACCTTGGTCGTATTTCAGTTTTTTGTTTCCATGGGATTATTGATCGCCACTTTGGTGGTCAATCAGCAACTTCAGTACATGCAACAGGTCAATCTTGGGTATGAGAAAGATCGGGTGATTGCCTTGAATTACCATTATTCCATGAGGAATTCGATCGAAACACTCAAGCAGGAGTTTTCGAGATCCGGTGCCGCTCAATCTTCAGGTATAGCTTCTTCGCTTCCTATCCATATCAAAGCAGGATACAGTATTTTCCCTGGAGGGGATGCCCAAAAAGAATTTGCCATCACCGGCTATGCAGTAGATCAGGATGCCTTACCCACCTTAGGCATCAATTTGATCAGTGGAAAAGGATTTGTCGAAACTGATTATTCCAGGGGGAAAGCCTTTCAGGACTCTGTGGAAATGCCCATCCTCCTAAATGAATCGGCCCTGAAAGAACTAGCCTGGACTCCCGAGGAAGCCATTGGTCGAAAAATCAACTTCGCAGGAAGTCCGTCGGTCATTCAAGGGATTGTCTCAAATTTTTATTTCAATTCCCTGCATCATGAGGTAGGTCCATTGGCCATTTTCCTAGAGCAGGATGAAGCGAATACGATCTTGGTAAAGCTTTCCGAAGGTGACTTGAATCCTCTGCTGGCAAGCATGGAAGCATCTTGGAAAAAAGTATATCCCGATAGACCTTTTGCATTCCAGTTTGTGGATCAGGCCTATCAGCAGCTCTATCAGTCCGAGCAGAATGTGGGGTTGGTTTTTGGAATTTTCTCCAGCATTTCCGTTTTGGTTGCTTTGATGGGCTTACTGGGCTTGGTTTCCTACGTGGCATTACGAAGAACCCGTGAAATCGGTATCCGAAAAGTCCTTGGAGCCACGGAGGCAAATGTATTTTGGGTTTTGGCAAAAGATTTCCTCAAGCTTTTGGGCCTTTCAGCGGTCTTGGCTATAGTATTTGGGATTTGGTTTTCTAAAGCCTGGTTGGAAAGTTTTGCCAATCAAGCCTCCGTAGGTTGGTCTCCCTATATTTTGTCGGTGGCAATCGTCTTAGTCCTTGCTGCGGTAACTATAGGATATCGCGGGTGGAAAGTCTACCGTCTCAAACCTTCTCAAACATTGAAAACAGAATAGAAATACCAATTCAACATGATTGAACTTAAAAATATTGACAAATTCATTGAATCCCGCTTTCAACGGATTTTCATTCTCAAAGGAATTAATCTTCAAATCCAAGAAGGAGAGTTTTTGACATTGATGGGACCTTCCGGAGCCGGAAAATCCACTTTGTTGAATATTCTGGGCTTATTGGATGAAGATTATGCCGGTGACTATGTATTTGGCACTCAAAATATCCGACAAATGAAGGAAAAAGATAGATCCAACCTTCACAAAAGTGAATTTGGATACATTTTTCAAGCCTACCACCTGATTGATGAACTGACGGTGTACGAAAATATAGAGACCCCTCTCTTGTACCGGAAGGTTTCCTCCGCAGAGCGCAAAAGTATCATTGCGGATCTGATGGACCGGTTTAACATGGTAGCCAAGAAGGATCTTTTCCCGGCCCAGCTTTCCGGTGGGCAACAACAACTGGTGGGGATTGCCAGAGCTATTGCCGGAAGACCGAGAGTACTGCTTGCGGATGAACCTACGGGGAATCTACATTCTGCTCAAGCCAAGGAGATCATGGAAATATTTCAGGAATTGCACCGGGAGGGGACTACCATTATTCAAGCTACCCATGCAAGGGAAAATGCAGATTATGGGACCCGATTAATCAATTTAGTAGACGGAAGAATCGAAACAGATGAAAAAATTTAAGACTAAAGCCTGGATAATATTGACAGGCTTGGCCTGGAGTATGAGTACTGATCTTATGGCTCAGGATACGCTGAAATTGAATTTCCGACAGGCCGTGGATTTGGCATTGGAGAAAAACCTTGATTACCAAATTCAGAAAAATAACCTGGAAATCACCCAAAAGGAAAAGCAGGTGGCCATGCTTTCCCACTTTCCTACGGTGGGAATTACCTCCAACCTTGCCCGTCAATCCGGACAGCAGTTTCAGCAGGTGGAAGGGGAAATTGTGGTAACCAATGTGACCAATGACATCGTCAGCGGAAATTTGAACGTAAACATGCCGGTTTTCAACTCCGGCCGTCGGATTCTGGATACCCAATCTGCCAAACTTGCTTTGGAGGCAGGCGAAAAAGGGCTCGAGCGGGCCAAGCAGCAAATCACCTTTGATGTAGCCAGATTATATCTCCAAGTGTTGTTGGATAAGGAGCTATTGCGAATAGCAGATGAGAATCTTGAGAATCAAAAAGAAGTTTTGAGACAGATTGAGGGATTTGTCCAAGCTGGTTTGAGAACCTACTCGGATCAATACAATCAACAGTCTGAAGTAGCCCGGGTAGAATCGGTGAAGGTGGATGCTGAAATAGCCTTGGAAAATGACCTGTGGTCTCTGACGGAATATTTGCAATTGGATCCCGGAATTGTCCCTGACTTGGAAGCCGTGGATCCTGAAAACGGAAGCCGTGAATTTGAGGGAGCGGGTGTCCCGGAACTTTATGACATTGCCGTTGCCAACCGAGACGATAAGCTTCAGCAATCCCTGCTCAAGGATTCCTATAAAAAGGACATGCAGGCGTTCAAAGCAATGCTCTATCCACGGATCAATGCCTTTTACAATTACAATACTTTCTTTACCTCTCTGGATGAAAGAACCTTACGGGAGCAATTGTTGAAAATCTATCCCCAAAACACCCTGGGCTTTGGTTTGGTGATTCCCATTTTCAGTAATTTCCAAACGCGGCTGGATGTCACCCGATCCAAGGCACTCTACCAAAATCAGATCTTGAGAGAAAAGAGTGTGGACAGAAAAGTGTATCAGGACGTGAAGCTTGCCCACCAAAATTACCAGGCAGCACTTCGAAAAGAGATCAACACCAGAGTTCAAGTATTGGCAGCCAAAGAAGCATCTGTGGCAGTTCAGGAAAGATTCCGGTTAGGCCTATCTACGTTCGTGGATTTGGCTACTGCCAACCAGCAACTGGTAAGATCCCAAGCAGATCAAGCCCAGGCAGTCTATACCTTGTTTTTTCAGGATATCCTGATGAAATATGCCCTTGGGACGCTGGAATTTTGAAAATAGCCACCTCCATCAATAGGAAAAGCGGGCCCGAAGAGCCCGCTTTTTTTGTGGTGGTTAAATAATCTGTAAGATTTACGCTTACAACATCGCAAAGAACATGTCTAGATCAGGAATCAACACGATTCGAGTTCTTCTGTTCAAGGCCATGTTTTCTTTGGTGTCATTTTCTACCAATGGCATGTAGCTGGATCTACCCGCAGCAATCATTTTTTCGGGAGCAACACCATATTTCAACTGGAGCTCTCTGACAATTGAAGTTGCCCGCTTCACTGAAAGATCCCAGTTGTCCTGCAGCACGGCATTGGAGATCGTTCTTGGATCCGTATGTCCTTCAATCATGACCTGAAGGGAAGGTTCTGCATTGATGACCTCAGCAAGTTTCGCCAATAGTGGGTTTGCCTTGCTACTCAATCTGTAGCTACCGGTATTGAACAGCAATCGGTCAGAAACGCTGATCATCACCACAGTCTTGTCAATGTCAATCTGAACGTCATCGTCGTTTCCTTCTGCATCGGCGGTAATATTTTGCTTGATGTTGTATTCAATCGCCAGATTTACAGAGTCCTCGAGAGTTTTGGCTTCGGCCAATTTTGCTGGATCCACTTTGTTCAAGGTTTGAATCATTTTCTCTCTTGAATTCTTGGACATCACTGCTGCACCTTCGATAGAAAGCATTGAGCTGTTGGCATCCGTCAACTGATCGTTGACCTCACGAAGGGAATTGATTCTGGCATTGTACTCTGCCACTCTCGCCTCGATGATGGCCATTTTTTCTTCCAATTCGGCTTTTTCCTGATTGGTGGTAGCCAGCTGAGCCTGAGTCTTGTACAGGTTGCTTTCGAGCTCAGTGTATTTTTTCTTAGAAACGCAGGAAGCCATAAGTCCAAGGCTGATCATTCCCGCTACGATTAATGATTTTTTCATGGTAGATTTTTTTGTTGGTTTTCCCCATGAATTCAAATGCTCTACCAATCGGGAATTTTTTTCTCTCAAGACATTTAAAATCAAAAAAAAAGCCCTCTAGGTTGATTTTGGGGCCTGAAAAATTATTTCCGGGGATTTTTTGAAATGAAAAAAGAAATCCCCAACTGAATTTCAACTGGGGATTTTTGGGGAATATTCGAGAAGAAATTCCTCACTCCATCATCTTATTGACAATCTTGAATTCGTTCATCACGCGATAGGCTGCCCGCGTAATGTCTGAGGCAAAATTGGGAGATTCAAAATCGAACTTGGCAGCGGTATACCCCTGCCAAATCGTATTGCCCTTTTTGCTATCAATCACATAAATCACCAGCATTCCGTTGTTCTGAGCATATTTGACTGAGTTGTAGGTTTCATCTTTTTCCTGTTCCCGCTCGATTTCACCTTCATCATTTCTGTAAGTCATTCCGGTTCGATTAAGCCAATAGTCAAATTCGGGCTGAACATATCCTCGATATCTTACCGAATCTGTGAAAATTTTATAGCTCACCAGCATATCAGGTTTAGTGTCTTGCTCTCGAAATCCCTGCGAACCCAATCTTGCGCCAATGGTCGCATTCAGGACCGGAGTCAGGATGGTGGTATCTATTTCGGTTGGTTCTACAAAGGCAAACGTTTTATACTTTTTGAATGATCCTGTGTAGTTATAATCATATTCTGTCACAAAATCCTTAGAAGAAAAGCAGGAGGATGCCATGGCCACCACTAGGACAAACAAGGGGATAGTTAACCTTTTCATAGTAGAATCTGGTTATTGGTTGATTGAAATCACTAAAGATGAAAATCAAAGGGGTAACTCAATAAAAGCGCTTTTGGTTATTTCAAAGTGTTAATTATCAGTGCGAAATAAAATTTAGAAAAATATACGTTCATTTCAAATCAATTTTTCCATGAATCAATTGCCATGCATTTGGTGGAAGCAGGTGAATTGCAGTTGGGAGTTTGAAAAATTTGAGGTCGTTTGCTCCATAAACCCAACTTGGAACGCCAGTCCCTGGCTTACTCGGTATCCCAGTGCGGCATAGATTCGATTTCGATCAAATAATTGAGTGACACGCTCAGTTCTCTGTCCGTTGATAAACAATTCATCATAGATCTGAATATAAACAGATCCTTTTTCGGTCAGCTCTTTGGAATTCAGGGGAATATTGAGAAATAAGGCATATCGCAACCGGGTTCTGAGGTCTTGATTTGCTATCCACCTTTGTTCAAATCTGTACCGATGCATGATTCCGACTCTTCCCAGTTTTTGCCTCAAAATGGCTTCCTGGTAGATTCGGTTTTCGTGAAAAGTTTCATTGGATTCGCCAAGAGCTCCGCTAGTGATGCTGGCATAGCCAGCCAAAAAGCTTGCCTGTCCGGATTTTAAATTGTATTGCAATCCGGTTCTGAGAAGCAATTGGTCTAAATCCCCAAGGAAATTGTAATTTCGATACTGGGCCTCCCCATGGATGGCCCATGGACTTTCCTTGAATCTGAAATTTCCAAAATACATGTACCAGGAACCTAATTTATCATTCTCTTGGGCCAAGGAATAGCCGCAGAGTAGGAAGCTTAGGAGAAAAAAAACTGATTTTTTCATACGGTAAGTTATCGGATATATCTTAGGGAAATTAGGAATAGCCATGGAATATTGGAAAACTGTTCAAGAAGTACGCCTTTGTAAAATATGTGAAAAGAGCCTTCCCTTAGGTCCAAGGCCAGTTTTTTCTGTTCATCCCAAGAGTAAAATTTTGATCATCGGGCAAGCACCGGGCACCAAAGTCCATCAAACAGGTATCCCGTGGAATGATCCCAGCGGGGATGAACTCCGGCGTTGGCTTCAAGTGGACAAGGATACGTTTTACAACCCGGAAATATTTGGCATTATGCCCATGGGCTTTTGCTATCCCGGAAGGGGAAAAGGTGGGGATTTGCCTCCAAGGCCTGAATGTGCTGTCCAGTGGCATTCTACTCTTCGGAATCTGATGCCGGAGGTAAAACTTACTTTTTTGATCGGATCATATGCTCAGCAATATTATTTGGGTACAAAAGCCAAAAAGACTCTGACCGAAACGGTCCGATCCTTTGAAGAATTTCTGCCTGAATTTTTTCCACTGGTTCACCCTTCACCCCGAAACCGGCTATGGATGAGGAAAAATGGCTGGTTTGAGGATGAAATTCTTCCGGAATTGAGGAATAGAATATTCAAACTAATTTCCTAAATTCAGGAAAACTTTTTTACTATGGAACTTGAGAAAAAACTTTGTCTCAATTGCGGAAAACCTGTACATGGAAGAATAGACAAGAAATTTTGCGATGATTATTGCCGAAATACTTTCAACAATCATCAAAATGCCGCCAACACCAATCTAATCCGGAACATCAATTATGTCCTGCGAAAGAACCGGAACATTCTGGAATCCAAAATCCCTTCCGGGGAAGAAATGGGGAAAATTTCCCGAAACAGACTCATTCAGGAGGGGTTTAGTTTCACCTATTTCACCCATGTCTATCAAAACAAAAAAGGGAATCTCTATCACTTTTGCTATGATTTTGGGTATTTGGAATTGGAAAACGACTGGATTTTGGTGGTGAAAGCCAAAGGAAATCAAGGATAGCTTTTCTAAAAAAATTCAAAAAGTCTCAGCCTTTTCCTTTATTTTTCCCTGATGAACTCAAATCAATTCGATGCCATAGTGGTAGGCTCTGGAATCTCCGGAGGCTGGGCCGCCAAGGAATTTTGTGAAAAAGGACTAAAAACCCTCGTTTTGGAGCGAGGAAGGCAAGTCGAACACCTCAAAGACTATCCGACCATGACGGCTGCTCCCTGGGAAATGCCGCATCGAAACAGAATTCCCCTGGACCAAAAAGTGGCTGATCCGGTCGTCAACCGCTGTTATGCCTACAAGGAAGATACCCAGCATTTTTTTGTAAAAGATTCAGAACATCCCTATGTCCAAGAGAAACCTTTTGACTGGGTGAGAGGCTATCAGGTAGGTGGAAAATCCCTGATCTGGGCTCGACAAACCCAACGCTGGAGCCGGTTTGAATTCGAAAGACCTTTTCGGGATGGGTATGGAATCGAGTGGCCGATTACGTATTCAGATTTGGCTCCCTGGTACAGTTATGTAGAACGGTTTGTGGGAATCAGCGGAAGTAAAGAAGGATTGGAAACTTTGCCGGATGGAGAATTTTTACCTGCGTGGGAGCTCAATTGCATGGAAAAGGAACTCCAAAAAAGGATGAAAGCTAGCTTCCCCGACCGAGATCCAATTCAAGGCAGGTGTGCACATTTGACCCAGCCAACCGAGATGCAATTGGCGCAGGGTAGGGGACAGTGCATGGCCAGGAATCAATGCTATCGGGGATGCCCGTTTGGAGGATATTTCAGTTCCAACAGCGCTACCCTTCCTACTGCGGCTAAAACCGGAAACCTTACCCTCAGACCTGATTCGGTGGTTCATTCGATTATTTGGGATGAACAAAAAGGAAAGGCCACCGGTGTTCGGGTAATCGATCGACTGACCCATGAAGTAACAGAATATTTTGCCAAAGTAATCTTCCTCAATGCAGCCTGTTTGAATACCAATTTGATTTTGCTGAATTCTACCTCAAACCGTTTCCCGAATGGAATGGGCAATGACTCCGGGCTATTGGGGAAATATATTCTCTTCCACAATTACAGAGGAAGTTTGGGTGGGAAGATCGATGGGCCATTGGATAAGCGGGATTATGGCAGGAGACCCACCAGCATGATGATGCCCAACTTTCGAAATGTTACCCATCAGGAGATGGACTTTCAGGGAGGTTATATGCCTTTTTTCAATGTAAGCAGGTCCAGCTGGGGAAATTCACCGAATGCTCCATTTGGTGAGGAATTCAAACGAGTCAATTCCCAACCGGGTCCTTGGCATGTATGGATGATGATGCAGGGGGAAACTATTCCCAAAGAAACCAACCAAGTAAGTCTAAGCTTGGGTCAAAAAGATGCTTGGGGAATTCCTTTGCTTTCCATTCGTGTGGAGTACGATGAGAATGATGAGAAAATGCTTCAGGATTTTTTTGAGGAAGGGAGGAAAATGATTGAATCAGCGGGTTGCAAGGATATCTATACCTCGGATAGCCGACAGGCTCCCGGATTGGATATCCATGAAATGGGAGGCGTCCGAATGGGAAAAGACCCAAAAACATCCCTGCTCAATGGTTTCAATCAAATGCATCTGGCGCCTAACGTTTTTGTCACCGATGGGGCAAGTATGGCCTCTGCCGGTGTTCAAAATCCCTCTTTGACCTATATGGCCTTGACTGCTCGTGCGGTGGACTATGCAGTGAAGGAGTTGAAGAAAGGGACGATTAAGTAGGAGGTACCGGAGTTGGGGAGCAAGGAAGTATGGGAGTTTGGTAGGAAGGAAGTTACTTCCTGATTTCAGAGCCTCCTTACTTCTCGCCTTTTGAGTAATTTTTATTGGGTCTTAGTCAACTTTTGCAGAATTTCCTGTTCAAATCTTTCAAACCCAATAAACCTATGCGTAAAAAAATATTCCTACCATTACTTTTCCTTTTGCTGGGATTAAGTTTTGGCCTCCGCGCCAGCACTTTTCCCAATCCAGGGAGCTACAAATTGATCGTAGAAGGCTTCGACTGGGGTCCTGCTGTCAGTCGACTGGTGCTTAGTATGGATCAGCCGATTGCCAATCTTTCTCCTGCTGATTTCGAAATATTCGTAGCCAGATCCTCTTCCTTGGGAGAAGTTCCCGAAGCAGCCCGACATGGAAAGAGAACGGTCGTAACCCAGTATCCATCCGATGCGGAGGGCAACAGACAAGCAGATGGGAAGTATTTAACCTTGGTGTTGGCCGTGAGTCCAAACAATCCTATCCTATCTTCCATGCAATACCTGAGAATGGGAAATCGAGCCTCAAATGTCTGGATTGACTATCAGGTGACTGTCCTACATGCCAAATCCGGTCAAATCTGGAATCAGTCCAATGGAATTTTGCAGAAGGATTTAAAGGAGTTTGACCTTAACGGAAAATTTACCCATCAAAATATCAACCTTACCTATGGGGCTTTTTCTCCAAAAAATATTTCCGGCAAAGCTCCCCTGATCATTTGGCTTCACGGTGGTGGGGAAGGCGGGACAGATCCGAGCATTGCCCTTTTGGGAAACAAAGCCTACAATTATGCTTCTCCGGAAATCCAGGTGCTTTTTGGTGGGGCCTATGTCTTGGCTCCCCAAACCCCAACTTTCTGGATGGATTCTGGAGAAGGTATGACCAGAGGGCAAGTGGATGATATCTACCATGAAGCGGTTTTTGCTTTGATTCAGGATTTTGTAGCCAAAAACCCCGGCGTTGACCCCAACAGAATCTATGTAGGTGGCTGCTCTAATGGGGGGTACATTTCCCTTAAATTGATCTTTGAGCATCCGGAATACTTTGCTGCCGGCTACATCAGTGCTTTGGCTTTCAACAATGAATTCGTCACGGATCAAATGATCCAGAAAATCAAAAATGTGCCCATTTGGTTTGTCCATGCCAAAGACGACATGACGACCAAACCGGATGAAACAGTGGTGCCCCTAGTCGACCGATTAAAAAAGGCCGGAGCCAAAAACGTGTACTTTTCCTACTATGACCATGTTCACGATGTCACCGGACTATATGGTGGGGAAGATTTTCGATACAATGGGCACTGGTCTTGGATTTATTCCCACGCCAATGTCGCAAGGCATGACTTTGATGGAAAACCCGTCATGCTGGAGGGAAGACCCGTCACGATTATGGAGTGGATGGCAGCCCAGAAAAAGAAAAAGTAACCCACAACTGGCGAAACTTAGTCGGATCAAAAAATATCCGTCTTCCTTGGGTCGGGCCCATATTGATTGGGCCCGTCTTCACCTTTCTTGACAGCCAGCCAAATAAAGCCAATGAAATTAATGGGTGGTGGAATCAGTAAGTAGAGCGCGTATTTCCAATCCAACCCAATGTCGTGCAGCCTTTTGATCGCCTGAATTAAAAGGACAACAATCGAGGCAATAAGGATTATGGAGAAAGAGAAAAACATCAACCAAGATTCCTCCTGAAATGATTCCCACATGATCATCAAACACAAAAGATTGATGAAATAGAACACAATGAAGAGGGTTAAATACATTCTTCTGGTTATTCTTCCTTCGGGTGTGAATATTGATTTCATGGGTTTATTTTATGTTTTTTGGATACTCTTTCTTTTAATTTACCTAATATTTTTGGAAATCGAAATGATCGTCCTTTAAATCAAGTTTAGGTAAGTCATTGAATTTGGATTGTGCTGACTCAAAAATCAGCTTCAAATCTTGAATTGATCCGCGTTCTTATCCTCTTCAATATTCTTAAAACCATCCCCATATTTTTCCAATGAAACCAGCAATAGTAAATCCAGAATTTGCCCTCAAGTCAGAAAAACAGGGACAACTTTGTCAGGAATGGCTGCAGGAGATTTACAGAGCTGGGTACTTTAACTTATTCGTTCCGAGATTTCTCGGGGGATTGGGCTTGAATTTGCCAGAGGCATTGGAGATAGAAGAAAAGTTGGCCAAAATAGATGGAAGTTTGGGGTGGACGATTACCCTTTGTTCGGGTGCAGCTTGGTTTGTGGGGTTTTTGGATCAGGACTTAGCCAAAGAAATTTTCTCCGATCCGAAAGTTTGTCTGGCGGGAAGCGGATTTGTAGGAGGGAAGGCAGATCAAGAAGGGGAAGCGTATCATATTTCCGGTCATTGGACCTATGCTTCAGGCGCCTTGCATGCGACTCACTTCACAGCCAATTGCGAGATTTTTAAAAAAGGAAAACCCATTTTGGATAAAAAGGGAAAACCTGTGGTCAAGGCCTTTATCCTCAAAAGAGAAGAAGTAGAAATTCTGGACGGCTGGACGTACATGGGCATGATTGCCACAGGGAGCCATGCTTTTAAGGCAGAGAACGTCCGGGTTCCTCTGAACAGGGCGTTTGAAATTTTACCCGAAAAGGCAACCCTTTTGCAACCCATCTTCCA
>JAJLJS010000011.1:0-6211 GCA_033844545.1 Cyclobacteriaceae bacterium
GACTTGTTGAATTTGATCTCTCTTGAGTTTTCAGATCCTGTACTCCAAGTAATTTGATAGGGTTCTTTTCCACCTTGAATGGATACCCAAGCCAAGCCTTCCACTTTTCCTGCATCGCAGTCCACATCCAAGGCTGTTTCAATTCTGGCGCTGAGTCCGGCTGTTTCTTTGACCTCAATGGTCTTAGAGACCGAACAACCGCTTTGGTCTTTGATGCTGACGGTATAGATTCCAGCCTTCAAATCTTTACGTTGCAGTTGATTGCTCGGGCTGTCGGACCATTTGATTTCTACCGCACCTTTACCTCCTTTTACCCCAATAGATATTCCCCCATCGGATTTGCCGGAGCAAGAGACGGATCTGTTTTCCAAAACTTCCAGTTGAAGATTTGATTCATGGGTAAGCGTGAATTGTTTTTCCACTCCACAGCCCTGAGCATCGGTAACTTTCAGGGTGTAAACTCCGGCAGTCAAAGATTTAATTGCCGTTCCAGTTTGTCCATTGCTCCACAGGAAGGTGTAAGGAGGTTTTCCTCCGGCCACATTTATTTGGATTTCCCCGTTGGAGTTTCCTTCGCAGGAAGGCTGAACGATTTGTTCGGAAAGAGTGATGGGAGTAGTTGCCGCTACGGTGTAGGAGGCTTGGAAGGAACATCCTTTTTGATCTTTGACCTGAACCTGGTAAGTACCCGGACTTAGGTTAGAAAGATCTTTGGTGGTAGCTCCGGTGTTCCAGGTATAGGTAAAGGGTGGCTGGCCACCACTGACATTTAAAACAATTTTTCCCGTAGCATCTGAGCTACAGGATACATTTTGGATGGATTCGGAAACGTTGATTCCTTCAGATGCGGATTTGATTTCGAAGCTGACACTGACATCGCAATTGTATTTATCAGCCACCGTCACGGTGTATACGCCCGGCTCTAGATTTTCAGCCTCCCAAACATCCTTTAATCCATTGCTCCAGGTGACTTTATAGGGCGGGCTGTTAGGCTCGTAATCGTTTCGGCCAATTTTCACCGATACCTTGGCGTACCCGTCTTTTCCGGAGCCGCAACTCGCGTCCTTCTTTTCTACAGGATTTAGCAACAGCGGAAATGGGGGTTGAATGACGATTCGTTCTTCATGGACCTTTCCTTCTGAGTCTGTGATCCAGACGGTGTAAGTACCCGCATTGAGATTGGTTCTGTTTTGGGTGGTTTGGAGGGTATTCCACTTGAACGTGTAAGGAGGCTTTCCTCCGCCTACTTCCAAATTGATATGGCCCTTTTCACTGTGTGAGCATAGCGCTAGTTTTCCGCTTACCTGAACCCAAATTCCTGAATAGTCAAAAATCCGTTCATTCCCTTTGGAAGGTAGATCGAAAGCAAATTGGGAAAATGAAACAAAAGGTAATCCTGCCAGCATTCCCAGCAGAATTCCTTTTTTCAGATATGTTCCCAATTTCAGTTTCATTTTTACAACTCAGGCTTTTTCAGCTTGCTTTTTTTGCCTTATAAATTAGCTTTTGTGTATTTCATTTTTTAGAATAATATTTTTTGTAAATTACATACGACAAAATGATATTCTATAAAATGAGGATATGTGTGAAAATAGAGGCAAAAAATTTTAAAAAACAAGGTTTCGGAGGTGGAGCCTGAAAATGAAATGAAGCTTAGAAATATCTAATTTTTCTTGAAATTGTCTCAAAAGAGAAAAAATGTTTAGGTCCTACTTTTTTAATAGGATGAAATGAAAAAGGCCTGAAAAACAGGCCCGAAAAAAATTTTTGATTTTTTTGAAAATTTTTTTGGTGTATCGTCGTTTTCGACTGGAAATCAGTACTTGAAACAGGGAATTACCCGAGATCTTTGGTTTCTGGATCGGGGATCTCCCCATAAAAAAGTATACCGAATCGATATTTCATGGGCTCCGCCACTGTTTTTTTGGCCCAATTTGGATACCGTTACATCATAGGAGTATCCAATGTCCAAGCCACTGTCCATGGAAACACCCACTAATGCAATGACCGCTTCGTTGTTTGGCAAATTATTTTTGGTAGGAAGGCCTCTGTACCAAAGGCCAAGCACCAATGGTTGGAGAAATAATTGGGTCCCTACATCCAGTTGGTTGAATGGATCTTGTTGTTTGTAATTGAAGGCAAATGAAATAGACCTTTCCTGGCCGATATGGGTAAAGTAATCTCTTCCTCCGGGAGCAAGGTTTAATTTATAGCCACCCTGAAGCGAGACCTTCATCGGAAGTACGCTGGTTTGGTCATCCACAAAGGACACATTTGGTTCAGTCAGATGGTGAGCAGATCCCCCAAGCCAAAATTTATCGTTGTAGAATAGTCCCCCTACCGCATAGTCCATGAAAGAATGCCGGCTATCCAGAGGAATTCCATTTAGTTCGTCTGTAATTCCGCCGACAGTTCCATTGACAATATCAATCATGGAGCCAAAAACCAAATCCGAAAAGAATGCATCCCGCTGCATATAGCTGACTTGACCACCCAGTCGGAAGAAGAAATTATCGCTTAGTCTTAATCGGTATGAATAACTTAGGCCGATTTCGTTGGTGGATAGATTCGCCAAGGATTCCTGATTGCCATTAAAGATCAAACCAATCCCGCTGTTGTAGTCAAAAATGTAGTGGTCGATGTAGGCTGAATAAGAATTGAAACTGTGGTCCAAACCCGGCCATTGGTTTCTGTAATTTACACCGACACGAGTGAGCTCGCTTGCACCCGTCAATGCAGGGTTTAGATAGAGGGGGGCTGCATAAAATTGGGAAAATTGCACGTCCTGAGCACTTGAAATATTTGATTCCAAGATGAAAAAGATCAACGTAACTAAACCAATTATCTTCCTAAGCATAACCTCTACCAACCGGATAGCAAAGTTATTATCAATAACTTAAATACATGAATTTTTAGAGTACAATATCAACTAGGGCTTAGGATTGGTGCGAGCAATCATACAGTGTCCTGTTATCAAATCGGATTTTGCACTTGATTCGCAACAAGCTTAGGGACAAAACTCAATAATTATACCAAAGGCGCCGAGAGGCGCCCTTGGGATTAAATTTCAGCGAGTATTTGATTTTTGATCAAATCTTCAAATTCCTCCCGGGCTCTGATCAGATGGGCCTGACCTTTCCAAATCAAAACCTCTGCAGGTCTTAGTCGGGAATTATAATTGGATGCCATACTGAAACCATACGCACCGGCATTTTTGATCACTAGGAAGTCACCTTGACGGATTTCATTCAAGTCTCTATGCGGAGCAATCGTATCTGTCTCGCAGATATAGCCAACGACATTGTATTTCTTTTTGGGCCCTTCCGGATTGCTGAGGTTATATACCTCATGATAGGCATCATACATCATCGGGCGAATCAGATGATTCAATCCTGAATCCACTCCGGCAAAGGTGATAGTCGTTGACTCTTTTACCACATTGGTTTTCACAAGTAAATATCCGGATTCACTGACCAGATATTTTCCGGGTTCCAACCAAAGCTCCAATTGCCTGCCATATTCTTTACAGAAATCCTGAAAAGCCTTCCCGACTTTTTTCCCAACTTCAGGAATATCGGTTGCAATGTCTTTGGGTTTGTAGGCGACTTTAAATCCTCCCCCAAAATCCAGAAATTTAAGGTTGGGGAAGCTTTTTGCAGCCTCAAAAAGGACATTTCCGCCCTTTAGGAAAACTTCCGCATCCAAAATATCCGAGCCAGTATGGATGTGCAGCCCTACAATTTGGAGTTGGTATTTTTCGACGGTTTCCAGGATTTGAGGCAAAAGCTCGATGGAAATCCCAAACTTGCTTTCACTGTGTCCGGTAGAAATTTTCAGATTTCCACCTGCTAGGATATGGGGATTAATCCGAATACAGGTAGGCACTGAATTCCCATAGGATTTTCCAAACTGCTCCATCAAGGGAATACTATCCAGATTGATCATGACCCCGATTTTCACGGCCTCCTCGATTTCCTCAAATCCAACACCGCTTGGAGTATACATAATTTCTTTGGCAGAAAAACCTGCCATCAGTCCCAATCGGACTTCTTCAATGGATACGGCATCCATTCCTGCCCCTGCCTTTTTGATCAGTTTCAAAATAGACAGATTGGACAGAGCTTTGGTGGCATATTTGACTTTAACTGGGGCTGCTGAAAAGGCTTCCTGAAGACTTTTGACCTGATTGAAGATCTTCTCGCCATCATAGACATACAGCGCAGTACCAAACTGGCGAGCCAATGATTCGAGACTAATTCCTTGAATTTCGGTGGGGTTTTGCATCCTAGGTGGGAAATTAAGGGGCAAAGGTACCCTTTGAAGCTAAAAAAAGGAAGCCGTTAAGCTTCCCTTTTTGTGTAAACCGCTGTAATTAAGATAACCTTTTCAAAGAACGTGTTTATTTCGGAATGGTTTTCATGCTTTAATTTATCCTTTGAGTTAAAACATGTTAACCAACCATTAGGCCCCTCTCAATAGCCGTAAATTTGTTTTATGTCTAAAAACAGCATTACCCTGGTAGTAGTCCTGATGTCTCTGGCTAGCTTTGGCTTGATGGGATTTCAATACTATTGGGTCAGAAATGCCATCCGGATCAATCAGGAGCGATTTGACCAAAATGTGCTCCAGGCGCTTTCCAGCACCGTTGCAGACTTGGAAAAAGGAGAAACCAGCGATGCTTTTTTGAGCAATCTCCTTCGGGATTCAATCCTTCAGGAGAGTCTTTTCAAGAAAATTGATCCCATAGAACTTCAAATCCAAACTACCCCTACCTACTCTAGGCCTTCTGTGGTTGACACCCTTTTTTCCACCGAGGTGCCGCAGGTCAGTCAGACATTTAGAAGAATGTTATTGTCCCGAGGCTTGGATATTTCGATTTTATCCGAGCTTGAAAATTTCTTTACCTACATGACTCCTGAGGTGGCCTCTACCATGTTTACGCCGGATGAGATGCAAATTCTCCTTCAGGAAAAAGAGAGGCAATTGGAGTTTATCGATAAGAGGCAAAAATATTTAGCCCAAAATCCAACGGCCTTAAACAATACCATCCCTCCATTTTTCACGGAAATCAATATCACGGAGGATGCCTTGGAGAAAATCCGCAAAACCAACCTGAAAATCGAGATGATGAATCAGGCTTTTGCGGAACTTGCAGAAGGCCAACAGGCAATTTTGGAGCGTTTGGATACCGGGAGAGTCCGAAGCTTGCTCAAAGGCCAACTTGCTGAAAAAGGAATCAACGAGAATTTCGAACTCGGGCTATTGGATGACGAAGGAAAAATCATCGGCATCGGGCCACAGATTGATACCAGCCTCCTCAAGGCTGAAGGAATGGAGGCGAAGCTATTTCCGAATGATATCCTGGGAAGGGACAATTTCCTCTATGTTTATTTCCCACACAAAAACAGCCATATTTTCCGTCAGGTTTGGCTGCCGATTTCTTCTTCCATTCTGTTTATTCTGGTCATCATTACCTGTTTTGTATATGCCATCAAAGTGATCCTAAGGCAAAAGGCCCTGTCGGATATCAAGAACGACTTTATCAACAACATGACCCATGAGTTTAAGACTCCACTGGCAACGGTGAGCTTGGCGGTAGAGGCACTTCAGGACCCGGATTTAAGCTCTCAGGATAAATTTCGGGCAAGGTATTTGGGAATCATCAAGGACGAAAACAAGCGGCTGGTATCCCAAGTGGAAAAAGTTTTACAGGCTGCAGCTTTGGATAAGCAGGATTTCAAATTAAAGATTGAGCAAATTAACCTTGCCGATTTGATTGAAAGTACGGTGGATCATATCAGTCTTCAGGTGGAGAAAAAGGGAGGGAGGATTGAGTTTTTTAACCAACTTCAAAATCCTGAAGTGGAAGGAGACGCCTTTCACTTAACCCATATTTTCAACAATCTATTGGATAATGCCAATAAGTATTCCCGGGAGATTCCGTTGATCAAAGTGACGGCCATGGAAGATGGGAATCAGGTGATCGTCCAAATAGAAGACAATGGGATTGGAATGAGCAAGGAAGCCCAAAAGAAAATATTTGATAAGTTTTACCGGGTTCCTACCGGGAATCTTCATGATGTCAAAGGCTTTGGTCTGGGACTTTCCTATGTCAAAACCATGCTGGAAGCCCATCAGGGTGAGATTCACGTACAATCCGAAACCGGAAAAGGAAGTAAATTCACGATTAACCTACCCAGAAAACAATGAG
>JAJLJS010000012.1:0-4527 GCA_033844545.1 Cyclobacteriaceae bacterium
AGCAAAAACCTCTTTCGAAATCTTAAGTAAAATTAGGGTATTCTTTGGGCTAGGCCCTTTTTATTGTTCAAATTCTGTTTTGAGTATTCGGAAGATCTCGTCAATGGTCTCTTCCTCCAACTCAGTTCTGCGGATCAAATCTTCTTTGGTCAAAGCCAAAACACTCTTGGCAGTATCCAAACCGGTCTTTTTCAATTCATCGATGATCCACTCATCGATTTCATCGGAAAACTCCACCAAATCCACATCTTCTTCTTCGTATTCATTCAATTCTCTGAATACATCTATTTCGTATCCCACCAGTCGGCTGGCAAGCTTTATATTATGTCCGCCTTTACCGATTGCCAAAGAAACCTGATCAGGCTTCAGGAATACAGAAATTCTTTTCGTCTCAGCATTTACAGAGATGGAAGAAACTTTTGCCGGGCTCAAGGCTCTCGAAACATAAAGTTCCAAATTATCTGTGTAGTTGATGACATCAATATTTTCATTTTGAAGTTCGCGTACAACGGCATGGATTCGGGATCCTTTCATCCCCACACATGCTCCTACAGGATCGATGCGATCGTCGTAGGATTCTACCGCAACTTTCGCTCTTTCTCCTGGCTCACGGACAATTTTGATAATGGTAATCAATCCATCGTAAACTTCCGGAACTTCATTTTCAAATAGTCTTTCCAAGAATACAGGAGAAGTTCTGGATAGAATCACTTTAGGGTTCCCGTTGATCATATCCACTCGGTGAACGATGGCCTTTACCGTATCCCCTTTACGGAAACGGTCTTTTGGAATCTGCTCTCCTTTGGGAAGGATAAGTTCATTACCTTCTCCATCGATCAAAAGAATTTCCCGACCAAGAATCTGATATACTTCCGCAGAAATGATTTCTCCTACCTGCTCTTCATACTTATTATATAAGATATCTTTTTCAAGATCCTTAATTTTTTGAATCAAAGTCTGTCTGGCCATCTGAACAGCTCTTCGGCCAAATTCTTCCAGTTCTACTTTCTCATATACTTCCTCTCCGATTTCAAAATCAGGTTCGATTTTTCTAGCTTCAGAGAAACTGATTTTGTCAAAATCCCAAATATCCTCGGAGTTGTCGTCGACAATCTCCCGGATGCGGAAGATTTCCAAGTCTCCTTGATCAGCATTGATGGTCACATCGAAGTTTTCATCGGATTCAAACTTCTTTCGGATCATCGCTCGGAATACATCTTCAAGAATACGGATCATGGTAGGTCGATCCACATTTTTAGACCTTGCAAATTCTGCGAAGGATTCTATTAAGATTTTGGCATCCATTGGAGTTATTTAAAAGATACTTGTACGATTGATTTCTTGATTTCTTGCGTCGGGACAGTCAGCTCCTCTTCGGTTGCTTTTTTTCCCTTTTCTTTCTTTTTCACCAAAAGCTTTACTGCATCATCCTGAACTTCCAGAAGCGTTCCGGAAATCTCAGCACCTGACTCCAGATCGATTTTGAGATTCCTGCCAATATTTTTTTGATATTGACGGGTACTGCTCAAAGGATAATCCAATCCCGGAGAAGACACTTCCAACAAATACGCCTGATCGATCAGAGAATTCGTCTCGAGTTCTTCAGATACCTTTCGGCTCACCAAGGCACAAGACTCAATGGTGATTCCCTGATCTGCGTCAATCAAAATCAAAAGCCTGGTTTTACCGGCTTTATCCTCCATTTTCACTTCAACCAGGAAATGTGACCCATCTGGTAGATGCTTGGTCACCAACTCCTCAATTGCCTGCTTCAATCCAGCCATAAGTCAGAATAATGAAAGAGGGGACTTGTGTCCCCTCCAGAAACTTTCGAATACGCTGCAAAATTAATACAAAGAATACCGAAATGCAAAGTACCTCTCCCGATTAAAATATTCTGCACCAAAGGAAAGCCCGGAAAATTCAGAAAAAACCTTAAACCCATCGGTTTGAAAATCATTTACCTTACTCAAACAAAAAAATCTTCTTTCCCTCAGTTTTATCAATTTAAGATAATAATTTTGCCGACCCACGTTTAAAATCAGTACTCAGGTACTATCTTAAACTCCAAAGTCCAATAAAAAAGCCAACGAATACATATAAAATGGGATTATTTGATTTTTTCTCTAGCGACATCGCCATCGATTTGGGTACAGCCAATACCCTGATTATCCACAAGGATAAAATCGTGGTGGATGAGCCATCGATCATTGCGATCGACAAGACCAACAACCGTGTCCTTGCGGTCGGTAGAGAAGCCATGAACATGCACGAGAAGACTCACGAAAACATCAGAACAATCCGTCCTCTCAAGGATGGGGTGATCGCTGATTTCTATGCAGCTGAGCAGATGATCCGAGGATTAATCAAAATGATTCCCGGACAGAAAAAGGGCATGTTCCCTCAATCCCATCGAATGGTGATCTGTATTCCGTCAGGAATTACCGAGGTGGAAAAAAGAGCTGTCCGCGACTCTGCAGAACATGCGGGAGCCAAAGAAGTCTATATGATCTATGAACCAATTGCCGCGGCTATTGGTATCGGGATTGACATCGAAAAGCCCATGGGCTCCATGATCGTGGACATTGGAGGCGGTACTACCGAAATCGCTTTGATTGCTTTATCCGGTATTGTAGCGGACCAATCGATCCGCGTGGCTGGGGATACGTTCACCAAAGACATTTTGGACTATATGCGCCGACAGCACAACTTGCTGATCGGTGAAAGATCTGCTGAAAAGGTGAAGATCGCCATCGGATCTGCATTGACGGAACTGGATGATGCTCCGGAGGATTATGAAATCCGGGGACGGGACCTGATGACCGGAATTCCAAAAGTAATTAAGGTTTCCTATTCTGAGATTGCTTTTGCATTGGACAAATCAGTTTCCAAAATAGAAGAGGCCGTGTTGAAAGCCCTTGAAATTGCTCCTCCGGAATTGTCTGCAGATATTTATGACAATGGAATACACCTCACCGGTGGGGGGGCGTTATTAAAGGGTCTGGACAAAAGACTCCACCAAAAGACCAAACTTCCAATCCATATCGCGGAGGATCCACTCAGAGCTGTGGTAAGAGGCACGGGCACAGCATTGAAAAATATCCAAAACTTCCGAACCGTATTGATGACCTAAGTACTGAATGCTACGCATCCTACAATTCCTTTATCGAATAAGGGCATTTCTTTTATTTATTCTCTTGGAAGTGATTGCTATCTGGATGGTAGTCACCAACAATTCTCCCCAGGGTGCAGCTTTCTTCAACAGTTCCAATGCCGTCATCGGATCTGTATTAAAAAAGCAGGCAGATTTGGTGCAGTTCTTTTCTTTGGCCAATGCCAATGAGGAACTGGCCGAAGAAAATGCGCAGATTTTAGAAAAGCTTCATTCCTTTACCCAGCCTGCAGACAGTGCCTATCTGGAACTGGATTCGCTATTGGAAGTCAATTACGAATTTAGAGGAGCACGGGTAATCGCAAATTCGATACGCTTTTCTCAGAACTACATCACCCTAAACAAAGGTGCCAAGGATGGGGTAAAACCCGGAATGGGGGTATTCAATTCAGCGGGGGTGGTAGGCCGAGTAAAGTCCGTTTCCCAGAACTATGCTGTAGCATTTTCTTTGTTGAACACCGGATTGCTGGTTTCCTCAAAAATTAAATCCACCAATGATTTTGGATCGGTCCAGTGGGACGGTGGAGATGCCTCAGAGGCAAGTCTGCTGTATATTCCAAGACATGTCAAGGCAAGCATAGGAGATACGCTGATTACTTCCGGCTTCAATGCCGTTTTTCCGGAGGGAATCCCTATCGGGGTCATTTCTGAAATAAATCCTGATACGGACAACCCGAATTACCTTCAGATCAAACTGAAGCTAGCTGTGGATTTCAGCAAAGTAACCTATGTATACTTGGTCGAAAACACCCAGTTTGAGGAATTGGACTCACTTTTTCAACAATCAGAAGTAAGCAATGAATATTAGAAATCTGCTCATATATCCCCTGAGGCTAATCCTTTTGGTATTGGTGCAGATTTTCCTGTTAAAAAATCTAGCCTTGTTCGGCATTGCATTCGCCTTTTTGTATCTACTGGGAATTCTGCTTTTGCCTATCAGCATAAGAACGATCCCCCTGCTTTTGATCGCCTTTGGATTGGGGTTTTTGGTGGATTTATTCTATGAAACCATCGGTTTGCATACCGCTGCGGCGACTTTGTTGGCCTTTCTCAGACCTATCTGGCTGAAGGTGATCAGTCCTACGGGCGGATATGATGATTTGCAAACTCCCAGCTTCAACCAAATGGGCTTGGGCTGGTTTTTAAGCTACTCTTTTCCACTGATCTTCGGGTTTTCATTGTTGTTTTTTAGCCTGGACCAATGGGGCTTTGGAAGCTTTTTTTCAATCCTGAATAAAAGCCTCTTTTCCTCGATTTTCACCTGCCTTTTGGCTATACTTGTACAACTACTGTTCTTCAAACGTAGGAGGGGTATCTGATGAACGAACAAAGACCTGTAATCATCCTCATCTTTA
>JAJLJS010000013.1:0-9371 GCA_033844545.1 Cyclobacteriaceae bacterium
TAAAATGTACGAGAAATATCTTCCGCTCGTGGATCGGGTGACCACTCGAAATGAACTTTCAGATGTGATCGGTGAATTGATCGGTGAACTTTCGGTTTTGCATACTTCGGTTCGTGGAGGCGATACCCGAGATGGGGATGACAATATCCAGTTTGGAATGTTGGGAGGACTTTTCTCCAAAACCAATAATGGCTATCAAATCGATTACATTTTCCAAAGTGATCCGGACTATCCAGATGAGAAATCCCCTTTGAGTCATCCTGCCTTCGGAATTCAGGAAGGCGATGTGATTACGCATATCGACGGGACATCTGTTTTGGAAGTGGAGGATATGCAGGTTTTGCTTCGGGATAAGGCTGGAAAGCAAGTTCGTCTGGCAATAGCCGGAAAGGGAGACTTTATCCTCAAGCCTATGAGTTCAGGCCAGGAAAGCAACCTGCGCTACAACGATTGGGAGTACACCCGCAGACTGGAAACAGAAGCCAAATCCAATGGAGATATCGGCTATGTGCACTTGAGAGCTATGACTTCAGGCAATATCGGACAGTGGTATCGGGATTTTTATCCGCAGTTTAAGAAGAAAGGCTTGGTCATCGATGTGCGCCACAACCGTGGAGGAAATATTGATTCCTTTATTCTGGAAAAACTGATGCGGGAAGCTTTCTTCTATTGGAAAAGTCGCACGGGAGAACCGTATTGGAACATGAATTATGCATTCCGAGGGCATTTGGTGTTGTTGGTGGATGAGTTTACTGCTTCCGATGGGGAGGCATTTGCCGAAGGCTTCAGAAGATTAGGCTTAGGCAAAGCGATCGGCGCGAGAACCTGGGGAGGGGAAGTTTGGCTTTCAGGTGTAAATACGCTGTCGGATAATGGAATTGCCCGTGCTCCAATGAACGGGGTTTATGGAGTTGTTGGTGGAGACACCAACAACGGCGATAAAGTGGAATGGCTGATTGAGGGAGTTGGCTTTATTCCTGATATCGAGGTGATCAATCTGCCTAAGGCGACTTTTGAAGGTAAAGATGCCCAATTGGATGCTGCGATTGAGCATTTGAAAGAGTTGATCCAAAAAGATCCGCGTTCTGTACCTGCACCGCCGCCATATCCGGACTTGAGTTTTAAGAATGGGAAGAATTAAATTAAAAAACCTGAAAAAAAAGAGGCCGAATTCTTCAATCGGCCTCTTTTTGATATCAAGATGGGGGTTAGCATTTTATTTCTTGTACACCAATGTACCGACATCATGTGGGATTGGTTCTAAACTGTTTAAGTAAAGAAATAGTGCCTCGATATCTTCCTCACTCATTCGTGAAAAAGGGCCCCAATGCATAGGGGAGATCTTGATCGTTCTCCCTTTTTTGAATCTGGCTTTCCATTCTTCAAGGGATTTAAACTGGGCAAAAGCACTTCCCGGGTCTGGAGTAATGTTGGGAGTTTTGATCCAAAGCTCAGGATCCTCTCCCATAGCCTTATTGAAATTAGGATCTGGCTCGAATTCCATTCCACCGGCAAATTCAGGTCCTATAGCGTCAAATGTGATGAGGTCCCTTTCTGTATGACAGCCGACACAATTGGCAACATAGCGAGCGATATATTCCCCTCGTTCAATACTTGGGGACATTTCCGGAGCGATCTTTGGCGGATTGGGATCAAGGATAGGCTTGAAAATCGGCATAAAGGATTTCATCACTTTTCCCATAAAGGTCCACTGAGCGGGAGGGACTTCATTTTCGACCGCTGGCATGGATCTCAAATAAGATACCACGGCAATCAAGTCCTCATCTGCCATATTCCAGAAAGGCATCAAAAGAGGAATGGAGGCCATACCACTGGGTCTGATCCCATGCCGCATCATTCGGAAGATTTGCCCGTCGGAATATCTTCCGATTCCAGTTTTTGGGTCTGGAGTTAGGTTGGGAGCATATAAGGTTCCCAGCGGACCAAAGGGAAAAGCTACACCGCCTTTCAGTGGTATGTTTTCTCCTGCATCCGCTGCAATCATTTCTTCGACAGAAGAGACATGGCAATTGGAGCAATGAGCAGGACCATGAACTAGATATTTCCCTCTGGCGATCACAGCGGAATCTGTGCTGGTCTGGAGTTCCGGAAGGGCCACATCATAGGTCTTGTCCCAAGAAGTCTCCACATAAATTACTAAACCCACAATAAGGACTACCACTACCAGCAATAGCCCAAGAAAGATTTTTTTAATCATGAGGGATCAGGATTTGAAAATCATTGAACGGCAGTAGTATCCGACTTGCTTTCCATTTCTGCCTTCATCATGTCTTCCATGATCTTGCTGTTGTCCCAGTATCCATATTCTTTCACGATTTTTCCATCCACAAACTGGAAGGTTTGGTGAAATGGGATGACGTATTCTTTCCCAGTGCTGGCCATATTACCTTTCCATTCTCCCCAGACATTTACCCATACTTCCCCATCGTCTGTGGTGACTCTTTCTATAGCATCATCCTCAATGGTAATGGTTTCATTGTTGAAGAAATCTTTTTCTTCCATCATTTGGGAAATATTCTCATCCAAAGAGGTAGGACTACTTTCTGGGGAATTGATAAAGATTTGGACGTTTGGATCATAATATTGCCGCTGTCCTTCATAATCTTCAGAATTGTACGCGGCAAAGAGGGCTTTGACCGTTTCAATTTCCGGGGCTTGTTGGGTGTACCTCGACTGCTGCTGGCAGGATACCGCGATCAGGAGAATCAGGATAATTGCAATTACATTTTTCATAGTTTGATTGGGTTAAGTGAAAATTATCAGTTAAGCATATTTGGCATCAGGTAAGGTGATGGTCTTTTTGAAAGGATATTTTTTCTGATAGCTGAGATTTCTCCAAAGCCATTCCAAGGGTCCGTATTGAAAGTAGCTCAGCCAAATTGGACTTAGGATTAGCTGAAAAATCCAAATGGCCACGACTACATAGAGTAGCTCATACCGCTGGAGTTTCCCGAAAAGGCCAAATCCCACTCCGGTAAATAAAAAGATGCAAATCAAGGAATGCATGAAATAATTGGTCAAAGCCATTTGCCCTACTGCGGCTATACTTCGCTTGAAGCCGTGGAGAAAGGGAATTTGGCAAAAAAGCATAATTGCCCCGATGTGCCCTATACTGGTAGGAATCCGGCCTAAGTCATAGGTAACCTGGGATTCCGCAAAGGAGAGGTAAGAATAGTTTTGATTTAAAATGTTTTGGAGCTCAAAATAATTGATGGTTAACCCTATCCCATATCCAAAAAGGGCCATCAAAAGGTAAAAACTGGTTTTTCTTTCGGCAGAAAGAATATTGAGCTTAAACAGCCCGATCCCGATCAGCATCATGGTCAGAATATCCCAGGCATTGTAGCGATAAAAAAAGTACATCTCGAATTCCATATTGATCGGAGCCAAGAGACCCAATACTTCAAAATAGCCTTGGTTATGGGTATCATTGAATTCCTGAATGGTCTCCGGATCCCGCTTTTCCATTTTACTTTTCCATTCTTCTTTAGCGCCTTCCAATTCTTTGGGAATGGGTAAAGCAGAAGCTTCCAGAGCTTCCACTTTTTGAATGTCTTCTGTCAACTTAGCTGCATGCCTGTATTCAAAATAATTCCAGGTAGTACCGATGCAGCTAAGCAAAGCCGCATATAGGAAAAGCCGTTTGGCAGGAAGTCTTCTAAAGGAATACACCAAAAAACCCATGATGGCATAATCAAAAAGGATCTCACCTGGCCATAAAAAAAGGTACCCATGGATGATTCCGAATACCAACAGCCAAAGAAGCCTTCTAAAGAAAATATCCGCAGCTTGGATGCCTACGTCTTTTTTCTCCAAGCGATCCAAAAAAATGAACATGCCCACTCCAAAAAGCAAAGAAAATAAAGCTCTCATGGTTCCTTCAAAAAACAGGTTGGTCATAATCCAAGTTGCCTTATTCCATCCCTCCGAACCTCCGGAAACTGTCGGATCTATATAGGATTCATACAAGGCAAAGCCATTGATGTTCATTAACAGAATTCCACACAACACAATGCCTCTGGTGATGTCTAATGAGGTAATTCGCTCTGAAGATTGGAGAGGTTGGATACTTGCAGAATTGGTCAGATCTGACATAGACTAAATCGATTAAAATGCGAAAAACTCTGAATCCAGGGTACTCTAAAGGGAGGTAGAAAGAATATTCTGGTATTGATTTATTTCCAGAAAGTAGTTTGGTAGTATAAGCTATCTCAAAAATCTTTTAATCCCTTGAAAGTCAAATATTTGTTTTTGCAAAAAATGCAAAAACAGGAATAAAATTTTCCTTTAGAAATTGGCTCAAGGACCCTAAAACCCTAAAAACAATCGCTCAATCGAAGGTTTTTCAATAAAGCATTCCTCCTGGTGCATATCAGATACAGGAGCTCCTTGATCCCAACCAAGGTCCAGTTATTGAGATAAGATTGCAGTTAGGTATTGAACCTATCCTAAGTCCATGGGTAGAAAAATGACCATTTCGTAAACTTTCCCTTCGATACTTTTTACGCAAAATTCCAACCCTCCTGGGGCTCCCAACTCCACCAAGTGGGACTGAAGGCTTACTTTGGGAATATATGATTTGGATAAAGGACAAGGTTTTCATTCCAAATTTTCACCTGTCAGGCGATCAAAATGGCCCTCAAGACTAAAATATTTCTCCAAAAGCATAGACTAGATATCGAGTGATTCGATTTTTTGGAGGAGATGTTGCTGGATTTTGCCGATTGAGGGGATCATTGACGAATAGGCAAAGCGACAAACAATTGAGATTGGATTAGCCAAGTGCCGGATTTCTTTGTCCATTGTGCAGAATACTTACCTCCCACCACAGGCTTCTCAGCCCCTTCTACATAGCCTTTCCAGGTTCCGGATTCCCAAGCCAATTGGGTTTCCGGATTGACGATCACTTCATCCGGAGTCCGGATCCAATACATTCTGGGACCAGAAATATTTTGAATGTAGGCTTGGAGTTCCTGTTTTCCCGAAATCAAAGTTCCAGCTCCGGTGGTAATCAGAGCGTCGTCTGTCATGAAGGTGTTGTTGAGTTCTTCATTGAAGTTTCGAAGAGCCTGATTGGAAGCCTCCCGCTGGGCAAGAATCTGAGCCACTTCCAAATCTTGGGCTGGGGAGACAAAAGCGACCAAAAAAGTCAGACTCAGAAGCAGGAGATATTTCATCTGTTTATAATTTGTTTTTCAGTTGCCACAAGGAATCCTGCATGGGTGAAAATCATCCAAATGAAGTGTTTGTCGATTTCGACAGGCTCGATTTCAGGTGTTTCTATTTTTCCTTTGCCGTGACTCTTTTCACCTATAATTATTCATAACCTACTGCGGCCCCGTCTTCACTGGCAGAATCGGCTGCTCCCACATAGATTCCCAATTTTGCATCGTAGGTGATCCCCATCAATACCCCAAGGTTGGTATAAGGACGGAGGCTATGTCCCATATCCTCCAAAGCCTTTCTGGTATCCGGAGATAGCAAGTTTTTTTCATAAATAATCATATCCGGCAGCCATTGATGATGGATTTTCATCGCTTCGATCGCCCGGTCAATCCGCATATCGTAGACCAGGACATTCAGGACAGTCTGGAAAACGGTGTTGATGATTGTCCTACCGCCCGGGCTTCCAATTACGAGATAAGGCTTGCCGTCTTTGGCCACAATGGTGGGAGTCATGCTGGAAAGCATGCGTTTTTCCGGAGCGACTAGATTGGGATCGGTGCCGATCTGACCGTCTCTTGTAGTGATTCCAGGTACCGGGTTGAAGTCGCCCATTTAATTGTTGAAGATGAATCCCAACTTTTCCGAGCCCATCCCGACCCCATAGCTATGTTCCAAGGTGTAAGTCAGCGAAACGGCATTTCCCTCCTTATCAATGACTGAAAAATGGGTCGTATGGTCCCCATCATAGAGTTGACCAAATCGGGAAGAGTCACTCACGGAGGCCTTGTTCAAGTCCAGATTTTCAAGCCGGGCTTTCGCAAAATCTTTGGAAATCAATCGGTCAATGGGCATCTCGGGATTGAAATCAGGATCTCCCAAATGCTCTGCCCGATCCGCAAAGGCCCGGCGCATCGCCTCTGCGACTAAATGGACATAGGCAGCCGAATTAAACTCGACCTTCTCGATCTCGACTGCCTCCATCAGATTCATCATCTCGATCAGGGCCACTCCCCCCGAACTCGGTGGAGGCATGGAGAAAATCTCAAAGTCTTTGAAGGTGGTTTTGAGCGGTTTACGCTCCACTGCTTCGTATTTGGCGAGGTCCTCACGGGTGATGATTCCGCCATTGGCTTTCATGTACCGCTCGATTTCTTCTGCTACCGCTCCAGTGTAAAATCCGTCTTTTCCCTGATCTCGGATGGCTTCCAAGGTTTTGGCCAGAGCAGGCTGCTTCCATAGTTCTCCGGGAGGGACTATTTCCCCATTTTCTCCACGGAAAAAATTCTGCATGATGTCATAGTTTGCATCCAATTTGGAAACCCGGAGTGCCGCTTGATACAGACCCCAAGACATGGGAAATCCGTTTTTGGCTTGATCGATGGCAGGTTGGACGAGGTCTTTCCAAGGTAGTTTTCCATATTTTTGGTGGGCTTTGTAAAGTCCCGCGACCGTACCCGGTACACCGACGGAAAGTAGTCCCTCATGATTCGAATTGTCTTTGATTTTCCCATTTTCATCCAGAAACATAGTTGGACTGGCTGCCAAAGGGGCTTTTTCCCGAAAGTCAAACGTGGTGACTTCCCCGTCTGACTTCATCAGCACAATAAATCCACCGCCTCCGATATTCCCTGCCTCGGGATGCGTGACTGCCAAAGAGAAAGCAGTAGCCACTGCGGCATCGACAGCGTTTCCGCCTTTTTTGAGAATTTCTATACCCACATCCGAGGATAGGTGATGATCTGAAACGACCATGCCGTTTTTGCCATAGGTTTGGGCAAAGACCGAGTTTCCAAATGGCTGGAAGAGAACGACAAATAGGATAAATTGAAGAAATGCGTGTTGTGGATTCATAAGTCAGTCATCATTTTGAGTGGAGGGAAGAGGGAGAATGACTCCCACTTGGGAGGCGAATTTTTCCCATTCTTCAAGCATTTCTTGATACTTTTTCGGGTGGATTTCTTTGAGGTCCTTTTGTTCGCCCAGATCATCGGTGAGATGATAAAGCTCAAAATTTTCCTTGGAAAAAGGCTTTTTCACATTCAGGATTTTCCAATCCCCTTTTCGAATCATCGCATCACCGGCATGCTCCAGCCCAAAGACATAGTCTTCATCGTGGATATGTTCTTTTGCGCCGCTCAGGATCGAAAGAAAAGATGCTCCAAGAAGGGGTTTGATCGGCTTTCCCTTCCATTCTGAAGGATATTCTACTCCTGCCAAGTCATAAAAAGTCGGAGCTAAATCAAGAAGAGTAAGAAAGGAGTGATTGATATGGCCTTTTTTTTCCACTCCCGGTCCCGCGATGATGAGTGGCACATTCATTCCTCCTTCTGATGCGTACCCTTTGAAGTAGCGAAAAGGAGAACTGCCTGCCTCAGCCCATTGTGGACCGTACGAAATAAATGAGCTTGCTTTACCCATCTCTTCGTAGGCATCTGTGAAGTTTGCCTGAATCAGCTCCTTGAACCCATCCCGGTAATAAAAATCCTCAGCGGCGGCACCATTGTCGGCCATAAAAACGATGAGGGTGTTTTCATATTCTCCAATTTCCTTCAGGTAGTTGATCAATCGTCCGATGTTTTCATCCAGATTGTCTACCATCCCAGCGTAGAGTTCCATTTTCCGGGCTTCTTTTTTCTGCTCCTCAGGACTTAGAGAGTTCCAGGGTTTTACCCTTTCGTTCAATTCCGGGAGAGTGGCTGATTCTGGAATCATTCCTGCTTTTTTCAGAGACTGAAGTCGGTCTTCACGAAGTTTTTCATAGCCTTTATCGTACCGGCCTTCATATTTTTTCCAGTAGTTTTCATCCACCTGAAGTGGCCAATGTGGGGAGGTATAGGCTGCGAAAGTGAAAAAAGGCTTCCCATCTCTGGCATTTTTTCCAATGTATTCGATCAGTTTGTCGGTGTAAAAATCGGTGGAATAGGCACCTTCGGTCCATTCTACTTCTTTCCCATTTTCGAAATACCTGGATATGGGCGCTTGGGGTAGGACTCCCAGATTGTTGTAGTGATTGGCGCCTCCCTCAGGGGTGATGAAATAGCTATCAAAGCCTTTTTCTCCCGGATGATGCTCGGGCTCGGCTCCCAAGTGCCACTTTCCAGCCATATAGGTATGGTAGCCTTTGGTCTGTAGAAGTTGGGGAATAGTGGCAATCCGATCAGTAAGGTATCCTTCATATCCGGGCACTCCTTCTCGCCTTCCCTGAATCCCCATGCCAGCGATATGGTTATCATTTCCGGAAAGGAACATCGCCCGACTGACTGCACAGAAGGGGGCGGCATGAAATCGGCTAAACCGGATTCCTTCCCTAGCCAGTTGATCCAAATTGGGGGTGTCGATATCCCCTCCAAAGCTCCCCAAGTCTGCATATCCCAAATCATCCGCTACGATCAAAAGGATATTTGGAGGATTAGGGGGACGATTTTGATCTTGAGATGTTTGGCAAGAAAAAATTGAAAACAAAAGTAAAGCTGCATGAAAGTATCTCATCCTATTTGTTTTTAGACCTTTTCTCTTCCAAATAGATATAATGACTGTTGTCCTGAGGGCCTCTCACGACCAGGCTTGGTGGAAGGGGGCCCAATTGCTGTACGGCCAAATCCATGGCCCGCATCATTTGAGCCAACTTTTCAGGATTTTCCTTGGCCAGATTGGTGGTTTCTCCCGGATCATTTTTGAGGTTGAAAAGCAGGGTGTCATGAGCAGCTACGGCCTTCATTCCCCTACTCCCTGCAAATCCTGCAAAGGGTCTTTTCACCTTCCAGTCTCCCAATCGGTACCCTCTTTGGTCAGAAAGCATGTAGTAGAGGTATTCATCTCCTTCCCGCATGCCGTTTTCGAAAAGAACGGCACTCAGATCTTTGCCATCGATGGCCCGGTCTTGTGGGATTTCTGCACCTACCAGTTTGCAGAAAGTAGGAAACCAATCCATTTGAGTTGCCAAGTCTTCATATACCTGTCCGGGGTCGATTTTTCCTTTCCACATGGCTACAGTCGGTACCCGCACTCCCCCTTCAAAGGTGAACTGCTTTCCCTCCCGGAGAGGTCCTGCCGAACCCCCATGGTCTTCCATGACCAGCCAGGGGCCGTTGTCTGAAGAGAAGACAATCAGTGTATTTTCCATCAGCCCTTTCTCTTCCAGTTTCTTGAGGATTTGTCCCACACTCCAGTCGATTTCCTGGATC
>JAJLJS010000014.1:0-11563 GCA_033844545.1 Cyclobacteriaceae bacterium
ATTCGTCCCGGTTTTCAACAATGAATTAGAAAGTATCCGTGGACTGTGGTCCGCTGACCGTTGACCAAAACCCTACTGCTTCATCCCCATATAATCCACCACAAAGTAACTCAGCACCCGCATGCCGAGTACAAATCCTCCTTCGTCGATGTAGAAGTCTGGGGTGTGGTGCGAAGGCGTTTTGGTAGGATCTCCGCCTTTTTTCATCCCTCCCAAACCGATAAATAATCCGGGTTTTTCCCGCTGATAAAAGCTGAAATCTTCTGCCCCGGTTACCGGAGGGTTGTAGTTGATGTTGTCTTTTCCGGCAGCAGCTTCCATGGAAGCGACCATTTTGGCGGTGAGTTCTGGGTCGTTAACCGTTGAAGGGTAAAGTTTTTGAATATTTACTTCTGCTTTGGCTCCGGCACTTTCCGCAATGTTTGTCGCGATTTCTGTGATTCGCTTGTGGACCAAAGCCTGTTGCTCGTCTCCGAAGGTTCGGATGGTGCCGATCATTTCCACTTTCTCAGGAATGATGTTATGACGAATCCCTCCGTGGATGGCCCCCACAGTGACTACGGCAGGGTTTTGGGTGATATTGACACTTCTGGAAAGTATTGTCTGCAAGCCAGTTACAATCTGTGAGGCGGTCACGATGGGATCCACTCCGGACCAAGGGGAAGCTCCGTGAGCTTGAGTTCCATGAACAATGATTTCCAAATTATCCACTGCAGCTTGCGCTGGACCGGAACGATAGCCGATTTTTCCCACTTCGGTCTGGGAAGAAATATGCAATCCGAAAATCGCGTCCACATCTTTCATCACCCCTTCTTCCACCAGTTGTTTGGCTCCCCAAGAAGTCACTCCAGGTTCGTAAATTCCTTCCTCCGCAGGTTGGAAAATAAACTTGACTGAGCCTTCCAACTGATCTTTCATCCCGGCGAGGACTTCTGCCACACCCATCAGGATGGCTACGTGGGTATCGTGTCCGCAAGCATGCATGACACCGGTTTCCTGTCCATTATAAGTGGTGGTCACGGTAGATTTGAAAGGTAAATCCACTCGCTCGGTGACTGGGAGCGCGTCCATATCCGCTCGGAGGGCAACCATCGGGCCGGGTTTCCCACCTTTCAAAACTCCGACTACTCCGGTTACTGCCATTCCCTCGGTCACCTCAATGCCGAGAGATCGAAGGTGATCGGCTATTTTTTTGGCAGTGCGGACCTCGTTATTGCCGAGTTCAGGATGTTGGTGGATATCCCGCCTCCATTCGATGACTTTGGATTCGATGGAGGCAGCTTTCTGGTCGATGGTCGGGCGGAGTTTGCTTTGCCCAAATGCTGTTCCGCTGATCAGGAGTAAGGGTAAAATAAATTTTCTCATAAGATTATAAGGTTTATGATGGTTTTGGCGGTTTTTTAGGGGGTATGGAAAATTAGTCTACTCCGAGGTAAAAACCTTCACCTTTCAGATAAAAAGCGGTTTTGGAGAACTTTTGAGGATGAATTTGATTTAAAGGATAAGGAATTTCTAGAGTTTGCCTTTGTTTTAAAATAAGGTGACTGCTGAAACAAAATCCCCCTAGCCCCCTTTGAGAAAGGGGAAATTCGCTTGTTTCGGTTTTCAAACTTCTTCTTTAATACAGAGCTGTTTTTGTTTATATGAATAGTAGTGAAAACGAATAAACCAATACCAAATGAAATTGAAAGATCAAATTGCCGTAGTCACCGGAGTCAGCAAAGGAATAGGATTGGAAGTTGTTAAGCTTTTGGTCGAAAAAGGAGCTATTGTCGCAGGTTGGGGAAGAACTCAGCCGGATTTTCAGCATCCGAATTTTCATTTTTTTACCTGCGATGTCTCCAACGAAAGCAGCGTGGAAGTAGCTTATCAGGCGACTATCGCCAAGCTTGGGGCAGATATTCGAATCTTGGTGAATAATGCTGGTTTTGGCGTGGCTGGACCCTTTGAAGAAATGAGTTCGGCCGACTGGAAGTCCATGTTTGATACGAATGTTCATGGGATTTTCTATGTGAGTAAGAAATTGATTCCCGCCATGAAAGCCGCTGACGAAGGTCACATCCTAAATGTGGCTTCCATCGCCGGGCTTAACGGAGTGGCCAACTTTGCGGGTTATGTAGGAACCAAGCATGCTGTGCGAGGTATTTCCCATTCCATGTACATGGAGTTGCGGGATTTTGGAATCAAGGTTTCTACCATCTATCCAGGTTCTGTTCAGACCAATTTCTTCGACGAAATCCCGGGAATGAATGCTCATGAAAATATGATGCGTCCTCAGGATGTTGCCTTGACGATTGTCCAGACTTTGGAGACACATCCCAATTATTTTGTGGCCGATGTGGAATGCCGACCACTGAGGCCGAAAGGAAAGAAGCAATAGGCAGTGGGCAGTTGGCAGTATGCAGTAAGCAATTTACAGTCGGCAGTGATCAGATGGCAGTGATCAGTAGGCGGTATGCAGTCGATAGTGATCTATTGATATTATGTATGGGTCTGAAATAGATTTACTTTTTGGATGTAGTTCCATTTATATAAAATTTGGAAATAGGATATGTTCTGACACTACTTAACTTAGCTTTTAAAGTAAACTTATTTCATTTTTCTTGACTGATAATTTGTTTATGGATTTTACCAGCCTTATTGCCTATCAAAAAGCATTTCAACTTGCTATGGAAATCTTTGAAATCAGTAAGGGATTTCCTAAAGAGGAAAAATTTTCCTTGACTGATCAGATCAGGAGATCCAGTAGATCAGTTTGTGTATACATTGGGGAAGGATATCGAAAACGAAGATATGTCGCTCATTTTGTTTCAAAGCTTTCGGATGCTGATATGGAGAATGCTGAAACACTCGTTTGGTTAAGCTTTGCGAATCGATGCGGGTATATTTCAGAGGAAAAAACTGAAAATCTACTTCAAAAAGTAAACGAAGTAGGAAAATTGATTGGGTATATGATTTCTCATCCAGAAAAGTTTGGCGCTGCCCATTCTCACTAACTCCAATCCTGCTTTGGTTTACCTGTAAATTGCCCGCTGAAAACAGGAACTTATTTATTGCAAACTGCCCATTGAAAACTGCCCACTGAAATCTGCCTACGGAAACCCTTGCCTTTCCACACTCATTCCCTATTTTTGCCATAGACCTGACCAAAGGGGATTTTGCCCCTGCCATGCGGGTGATTTTCTCTTTGGTCCTTCTTTTTATGTCACTCCAAGTTTCCCGACTCAGTAAGGTTTATGGTTCCCAGAAAGCACTGGATGAAGTTAGCTTCTCAGCGACTCCGGGAAGGATTTTGGGTTTTTTAGGACCCAATGGAGCAGGGAAATCCACGACTATGAAAATCATCACCGGATACCTGAGTGCAGATTCCGGGGAGGTAAAGGTATTGGGAGAAAATGCACTGGAAAATTCAAAAAAAGTAAGTTCCAAAATCGGCTACTTGCCTGAACACAACCCGCTTTACCTGGACCTCTATGTCCGTGAATTTTTGGAGTTTTCGGGAGGAATTTACGGAATGAAATCTGATGAAATCCGCCATAGGGTGGATGAGCTGATTCAAAAGACTGGACTTCAGCCTGAGCAACACAAAAAAATCGGCCAACTATCCAAAGGTTACCGACAGCGGGTAGGGCTAGCAAGAGCCCTGATTCATGATCCTCAGGTAGTGATTTTGGATGAACCGACCACTGGACTTGATCCTAACCAGCTGGTGGATATCCGAAAGCTGATTCAGGAAATTGCAGTCGATAAGACTCTTATTTTTTCCACTCACATCATGCAGGAAGTAGAAGCCATATGTCAGGATGTGGTGATTATCAATCAGGGGAAAATTTTAGCCGCTAGTCCTTTAGCAGACTTGAAAGCCAATGCAGGTCAGACTGAGTTGATCTTGGAGACCGAAGAAGAATTGAACTTGGAATGGTTTGCCAATCTGGGTGAGTTGAAATTTGGCCCCAAAGGAAATAGTGAACTGATTTTGTTGACTTCAGAGCCTCAAGAGGCAAGGAAGGTATTGATGCAAATGGTTCAAGCCAAAAATCTGAACCTAATCAGTCTCAATCAAGGCAAAAAAAATCTGGAAACCTTATTCCGAGAAATCACCCAAGGCCAATGAAAAGTCTGTTTTTCAAAGAAATCAACGCCTTTTTTGGAAGCCTGACCGGTTATTTGGTTTTGGTATTATTTCTGGTGGCTTTGGGCCTGATTGTCTGGGTATTCCCAGAGAGTTCGGTCTTAGAATACGGATTTGCTGATTTGGAAGCCTTATTCACTTACACTCCCTATGTGTTTACTTTTTTGGTTCCTGCGCTTTCCATGCGGGCAATCGCCGAGGAGCGGAAAAACGGAACCTGGGAATTGTTGCAAACTTCCCCGCTATCATTGGTTCAGATCATTTTGGCCAAATATTTGGCCTTATTGGCCCTGGTGATTTTGGCCGTATTGCCCACACTTCTTTATGCCTATGCTATTGCCCAGCTGGGGGATCCCCCCGGAAATCTGGATTGGGCTGGCTTCTTTGGAAGCTGGATCGGATTAATCATGATCGGAGCCACGTTTGCTGCGGTTGGATTGTTTGCCAGCGCGTTGACCTCCCAGCAGGTGGTGGCCTTTGTGTTGGGAGTTTTCGGTTGCTTCGTACTCTACTTTGGGTTTACTTCCCTTTCTGAAATGCTTTCCGGAGAGTTGGCCTATTGGGTGGAGGAATTTAGTCTAAGTTATCACTACATCAGCCTCAGCCGGGGAGTAGTGGACAGCCGGGATGTATTTTTCCTATTGGGAATGATATGGTTGTTTTTGGGGAGTTCTGTTTTGATTTTGAAAGGAAAATGAGCTCCAACCGAAAAACAAACATTCGTGCCACTTTGGTCCTATTGGGAGGACTGCTTGCCTTGGTTTTGGCTGGGCAGTTTTTAAGATTTCGTATGGATTTGACGGAGGAAAACCGCTTTTCCCTTCACCCAGCCACCAAAGAATTGCTTGAAAATCTGGACCGGCCACTGCACGTGGACATTTTGCTCACTGGAGATAATCTCCCCGGAGGCATGCGAAGACTGCAAAAATCCATTGAAGAAACCGTCAGAACATTTAATGCCTATTCGGCTGAAAAAATTACCGTTTCCTACTTTGATCCGCTGTCGGTGACGGATTCCTTACAGGAAGATTTTATTTACACTTTGGCTGATTACGGGATCAACCCAACCAATCTTTTTGTCAATCAAAACTCCGGTCAGCAGGCACAGCTTATTTTCCCAGGAATTCTGGTCAGTGATGAGGAATTTGAGGTTGGGGCCTTGGTATTGAAAGGGGAAAGGGGAATGTCTCCGGATCAGATTCTCAATACTTCTATCGAAAATCTGGAATTTGAATTGAGCAATGCCATCCGGAAACTGATTTCTCCCGAAAAGTCTGCCCTCGCCATGATCATCGGACACGGGGAGCTTTCTGAGGATGACGGATTCGGAATGGTGGAAGCCTTGGACGGACAATACGAGTTGTTCAAAGTTCCTTTGGAACAGGCAAAATCAGTCGATGATTTAAAGTCCTTCGGGACGATTTTTATCCTGGGACCAAAGTCCAGCTATACCGACCGTGAATTGTTTTTACTGGACCAATATGTCCTTCAGGGAGGGAATCTGGTGATCGGAGCGGAAGGAGTGGATGTGGACTTGGAGCAGGCCGCGGGAGAAGGCACGGTTTCTTTTCCTCTGGAAAACGAATTGGACCGTCTTCTTTTCCGCTATGGGATTCGAATCAACAAAGATTTGATCCAGGACTTGAATTTCAGCTATATCCCGGTCATGGGAGGGAATTTTGGCAATCAAAGTCAGTTGGTTCCTTTGCCTTGGCCCTTCTATTTCAATGCAGGTCGAGTCGCTCAGCATCCCATTACCAAGGCTTTGGATCAGGTCAATTTCCGTTTTGTCAGCAGTTTGGATACTGTCATGGCTTCTGGGGTGATCAAGACTCCCTTAATTTTTGGTTCGGATAATGCCCGAACGCTACAGGCTCCTTCCCGAGTAGCTTTTTCGGATATGCAACAAGCCCCGAAGGTGGAAGAGTTTGGTTTGAAGAATTTGCCCTTGGGCTTTTTGCTAGAGGGAGAGTTTACTTCATTGTTTAAAAACCGGTTTTTGCCGGATGAATTTCAGGGCCAGCAATTTTTGGAATCCGGGGAGGGGAAAGTGGTTGTCTTTGGGGATGGATCCATTTTCCAAAGTCAAACAGACCTTCATTCGGAGCAGCCATTACCACTTGGAGAAGACCCCTTTGCGATGACCACCTTTGCCAATAAGCAACTGCTTCTCAACTTGACCCAATATTTATCCGATCCGGATGGGATTATAGCCACTCGAACCCGGAGTTTCCGGATCCGACCTTTGGACCGGATGAAGGTGGTGGAACAAAAAAGACTTTGGCAGGGAATCAATCTCGGAGGTCCGGTGGCAGTGATACTGATTCTAGGTGGAATTATCCTTTATTTCCGAAAGAAAAAGTATAGTCGGAGGGCCTGAGACAAATAGATCCGATCCCACGGAAGAAATTTGAGGGAAAGATCTGGTCAGCCCACCGAATTAGCATTTTATTTATAAATTTACCCCATTGGTAAAAAATGTAATCCTTAGCCTTTTAAAATGAATTCAGATAAAGTGAGAAATGTCCCAATAGTTGGCAGCATTCATCGCTTTATGAATCCATCAGGCCTTTGAAAATAAATTAATTAGAATCGTATGAAATTTATTGTTTCCTCTTCTGCTTTGCTCAAGCAGCTTTCGGCCATCAACGGTGTTGTCACTACCAATCCGGTAGTTCCGATTTTGGAAAACTTCCTTTTCGAAATCAAAGACTCCGAATTGACCATCACTGCTTCTGATTTGCAGACATCCATGATGACGCAAATCCATGTGGAAGCCAAAGAGGACGGAAATATTGCAGTGCCGGCCAGAATTCTGATTGAAACCCTCAAAAATCTTCCCGAGCAGCCGGTGACCTTCAGCATTGATCATGACACCTATGCAGTGGAGATCAGTTCAGACAATGGTCGCTATAGATTGGCTGGGGAAAATGCCACTGACTTCCCGAAGATCCCTACGGTAAACAATGCCACCACCGTGGACATGTCTACAGAAGTGCTTTCTTCTGCAATTGCCAATACCATTTTTGCGACCTCTTCTGATGAGCTCCGTCCAGCCATGACCGGGGTGTATATCAACTTAAGCCCAACTAACACCACTTTCGTGGCGACAGACGGTCATCGTCTGATCCGTTACCGAAGAGTAGATGTTGCTTCTTCCAATGGAGCAAGCTTAATCATTCCAAGAAAGGCGCTAAACCTCCTGAAGTCTACTTTGCCATCTGAGAATGTGCCGGTATCAGTGGAGTTCAACCAAAGCAATGCTTACTTTAAGTTTGGACAGATCAAAATGATCTGCCGATTGATCGACGAAAGATTCCCGGACTACGAAAATGTAATTCCAGTGGATAATCCCAACCAGATGAACATTGACCGTTTGGAGTTGTTGGGCACATTGAGACGTATCGCGATCTATGCCAATAAGACCACGCACCAGGTGAGGTTGAAATTGACCGGAAGTGAATTGATGATTTCTGCAGAAGATTTGGACTTCTCCAATGAAGCCAATGAAAGACTTTCTTGCGATCACGAGGGTGAAGACATCGAAATCGGATTCAACGCGAAGTTCTTGGTGGAAATGTTGAATAACCTCAGCTGCAAGGAAGTGAGCTTGAAATTCAGCGCACCTAACCGTGCCGGCTTGATCATTCCGGTAGAGCAGGATGCCAACGAGGATATCCTAATGCTTGTCATGCCGGTGATGCTGAACAACTACGTATAATCTTAACCACAAACCATAAATCGAAAGCCCGGATTTTTTTGATCCGGGCTTTTTTTTGAACCCTCCAAGAGTTCAAAACCCTTAGAGGATTAGCTTAAGATTTCTTCGTATCCCTCATCATCTTCAAAAACAATCCTTCCACACGTTCCCGAGCCCATGGGGTTTTTCGCAAAAAAGTAAGACTGGATTTGATGGAAGGATTATGCGTGAAGCAACGGATAGGGATGCGCTCTCCGAGTTCTTTCCAACCATAATGGGCCACGAGCTGCTCCAAAATGGTATCCAGCCTAAGGCCATGAAGAGGGTTGTTGGGTTGATGTTCCAATGGAAATAGAGTTTTTAATGGTTAGTTATTAGTAATTTTTGCCCTTCTTCGCCACAAGCTCGCCTATTTCAGGCCTTCACAAACTTCCTCCTGCCAACGGCCTATTGCCTATTGCTTCCTGCCCACTGCCTACTACACCGGCTGGATCAAATCCCACAGATTGCCAAAGATGTCTTTGAAAACAGAAACAATTCCATAGGCTTCTTGGCTTGGCTCGCGTATAAATTCGACGCCTTGGGCAGTGTACTTATGATAATCCCGATAAAAGTCGTCGGTATAAAGAAAAAACATTACTCTCCCTCCTGCCTGCATTCCAATTTGTTTTTCCTGGGCTTCACTGGCAGCTTTGGCCAAAAGCAAATGACAAGTCGATCCGGGAGGAGCCACCCGAACCCATCGCTTGGTTTCATTCATTGGAGTGTCCTCCAGCAATTCAAATCCCAAAATCTGAGTGTAAAACTGGATCGCTTCATCATAGTCTCTGACGAGCAAAGTGATTTGTCCGAGCTGTTGTTTCATGATTCAAAGTAAAAGAATTTTGCTGTTTTGTTGTTCTTCTGCTTCTGCTGTTCAGAATTTGTAATCCTGAACTTCGATCATAGGATTTTCAATCCAGATAAACCTTTTGGTTTCTTTTTTAAAGAGAGTTTGGATTTAGAGATTAAAAATCTCCTGATAGAGCTTCGAGATTGCAAATCTCTAAGAGCTGGAGAGCTAGCAGTTCTACCATTCGGACAGTTCATAGACCGATTGTAATTAGAAATGTAATATTTCAGCGAATAGTGGGGGCAGACTATTTATTTTTTGAATGATGACGTTATATTTAGTGAAAAATCACTTCATGAGACTTTTCCTTTCGCTAATCCTGGGAGTTCTTTTTCTCCAGTGTCAAAACAAATCCGAATCCAACAAACAACCCAAAGAACTTCATCCAACTGGTGAAATTGTCGCCCTTCAATTGGATGATTCTACTTCCAATGTGAGCTCTTCTTACCAATATCATTTCGATAATGAAAAGGAATACTTTTTTAATTTAAAAATGGAGGGTAATACCTTACAGATCTTTGATTTTTCTACCGGAGAAAAAATCAATTCGCTTCAATTTGACCAGGAGGGCCCCAATGGAGTGGGTGGGTTATTCGGGTTTCATGTGCAAAGCATGGATAGTATTTTCCTGTTTAATCCACCTTTTGGATCCTCATTTTACTTGGCTGATGCTGAAGGGGAATTGTTGAAGAAGTTCAACTATCAAGTACCGGAAGGCGCGGGGTCGGCTTTTGTGCATAATGGCTATATGATCTCTCCGCCGGTGCTGAAAGGATCTAAATTGGCGGTCAATCATCGTTTTCCGCAAAACCTTAGAGAGCTAACCCCCGAGATTTTATCAAGCAAAACGTTCGGTTATCAAATAGATTTGGAAACCGGGGAGACTCAGTATTTCAATCATTTTTTTCCACAAGATTACCTGGCTCAAGGCTTGAAAAGTATTGATTTCAGCAGAGCCCAGGGGAAGGATATGGTTGTTTATTCCCTGTTTGGTGACCATAGGCTTTACTATGCGTCTTCCTTTGATTCCACCTTGAAATCGGTGGATGCGGCAAGTGAGTTTTTGGACCCAACGATGCCGAGTTTTAAACCTGATGCAGTGTCTGAGGAATATCAAAAATATGCACTTACCTCGGGCAAATATGGATCGATCTTGTATGACCCTTACCGGGAGGTTTATTATAGATTTGCTTTTGTGAGCATGCCCGAGGCAAGTGTGGAAGAAATCCGAAGCCTGGGCAATGTGCTTTTGCCATTTGTCGTGATGGTTTTAGACTCCAACTTGAAAGTGATCACGGAGAAAAAATTTGAATCCGGAAAATACCATCCAGACAATGTTTTCGTGGGCAAAAAAGGACTTTACCTATCTCTTCAACACCCAGATAATCTCCAGAATGAAGAGGATTTGATGAAATTTGAATTGGTGGAATTGAGATAGGAAAGACTACTTTCCCAAACTTGAGGAAATAAAAACCTGGCCTAGTATCCCGTTTTTGTCAATTGGATTTTTATCTAACCAATGGATGAAGATTATTCATCTCCTTAGAAGGCTTCGAGATTACAAATTTCGAAGACCTAGGAAAGCTAGGTTGGTTGTCCTGCTTCTCCAGATGCAGGACCTAAAGAGTATCCTGCTTTCGGAAAAGCAGGATAACTATAGGCTGAGAAAGACTTCAAAGGTTCCTATCATTTTTTCAGCTTTTTTGCTGTTCAGGATTTGTAATCCTGAACCGATTTTCAATCCGGATAAATTAATTTTTATTCCAAAAAGAATATACTATGGGCTTTGAATTTAAAATTCGAGATCAAGGTGCAGTTCATTTTTTGACCTTTACAGTTCACCAATGGGTAGATGTTTTTACTAGAAAGGATTATTCAGACCTGTTATTGGAGAGCCTAATTTATTGCCAAAAGAGTAAGGGATTGGAGATTTATTCATGGGTAATTATGAGTAACCATATACACATAATTGCCAGTGCGAAACATGAAAATTTATCTGATATTATCCGGGATTTTAAAAAATTCACGGCAAAAAAGATTTTTAAAGCCATTCAGGATAATCCAAAGGAAAGTAGAAAGTCTTGGATAACCCTGGCCTTGAGTCATCAAAATCAAATTTGGTTTTGGGAGGATGGATATCATGGAGAGGAAGTGTTTTCAAAGAGATTTTTTGATACGAAATCCAATTACATTCATCAAAATCCGGTCAGGGCTGGAATTGTCGAAAAAGAAGAAGAATATTTGAATAGTAGTGCTGGAGATTTCTACGGGATAAGAAAAGGGCCGATTCAATTGGCAGAATTTGGGTAATATATTTTCCCTTTTGAAGATTAAAAATCTTCCGATCGAGCTTCGAGATTGCAAATCTCGAAGAGCTAGAATGGATGGAGATTACAAATTTCGAAGAGCTAGTTAAAAATCTCCGGATAAGGCGTCGAAGTTCCAAATCTCGAAGAGCTGAAAAAATCCTGCTTTCGGAAAAGCAGGATAACTATAGGCTGAGAAAGACCTCAAAGGTTCTTGCGTTTTTTCAGCTTTTTGATTTTAGCTCTCTGATTTACTCAACTTTCTTCCTTTCTCCTCTGAAAGTCCCATTCGGCTGAATAAAACTCACTGCAGTGATTTCTCCATTTTTTTCCTCAAACTTGACTTTGAAGCCTTCCAGCACCTTTAGGTTAAACTCGTGTTCCCCGATATTGACCAACTCGTATTCGGGTTGGCCGGGTACAAAGGCGTAGAGTTTTTCCTCCTTGATATAAATCTTCACTTCCTGCACGCCCATCAGGAGATAGGCTCCTTCGTATTTTTTCAAGTCATCCACCGAAAGCTCATTTTCCTT
>JAJLJS010000015.1:0-3093 GCA_033844545.1 Cyclobacteriaceae bacterium
GTGGCCTCCCGGGCATTGTCAGATGGAAGGGTGACCATTTTGGGTCAGGAGACCGCCGGTGGAGCTGAAGGGAATAGCAGTGGTTTTTTCACCATTCTTACTCTCCCCCATTCCAAAATAGATTTGGGAATTCCCAGAATCGGATTTCACATGGCTGATTTGTCTGAAAAAGTTGACCCATCTAGAGGCATTATCCCGCATGAGATCATCGTCCCAAATGCTGAAAGTATTCTTTCAGGAAAAGATCCGGTCATGGAGCGGGCGCTTCAGAGAGTCGTGAGACCTGAAATCAATCAGGGCTCTCATCCATAAAATCCTTTCGGGAGGAAAATCGATCCTTGGAATACCCATGAAAAAGAGCCCAGCTTTGGGCTCTTTTTCGTTTGTAGGCTTTCAACTTTCCTCGAGGAATAAAATATACCCGAATATATCAGAGTCAATGTCTCTGAAGAAAACCAATTTGATCCTCAACGCTTCCCTACCTTCCTTTCACGATATGGAGTACCTTCTTGAATGTACCCTGGATCCTTTCGATTTTGGCCTACCGGGGTTCTAGTGGTTAGATTTTTACCCAGGTATTTATTCCTCAAAATTCAAGTCTACAATTACGGAATTGGGTAAAGGAAAGCCATCACCTTTCCATAGGCATGGGCAAAATCCAGCGAACTCTCTACTGCATAGTGTGGCTTCCCTTGATTTAAAATTGCTGGAATAGGCACAAAAAAAGCAGGGCTCCAGCCCTGCATTTTTCATTTCAAGATTCAGTGTTTAAATCCTAGGCTTGAGGATAAATTTTTGGCTTCTTCTTTTGGATTGCAATAGGTACCAAAGGCTCAAGCCCATTAACGCCAACAAGGTTTCCAAAATCATCCATTGATTCCCAAAATCCCCTAAAGGCCCTTCGGAAATCAGTGTAATCAGCCTTGAAAATGCATAAGAACCCCAAAACACACTCAGAAAAGCGGCTCCTTTCTCCGGGTGAAGTAAAAAAAGATACGCAAGCGTCAGGCAAATCGTAAAGCCGACTCCTCCATACACGCCACGGATAGAGCTGATGGCATCGGTATTGGACAGCTTTACCCCTACGAAGTCCATGACAGACTGGGGTTCAAATAGGGCCATTAAACTTACCGAAAGAATAGCCAGAATTGAAAACAGAAGGTAAAGCCGAGTGGCAAAAACCCATCGGTGAAAAGACTGCATGGCTATTCGTTCTTAGTTAAAGGAACAATAATTCTGGTAAAGCAGGATATGGTTTTCCAAATCCTGAAGTTTGGGCTTTCTGACTTCCAAAAGTTGAGGACAGGTACCGAAGAGTTCCAGAAAGGATTTTTGGTAATTTCCCTTCTTGACCTTCAATGGCTCTCCCCCATTTTTCGAAATAAAATAAGCCCGGTGCTTATCCCCGGTCCAGGTTATGTATTCTCCTTCCAGCGCGGTAGTCTTTCGGGCAAAAGGATCATAATACACTTCAAAAATCTCATCGAAACCCGGGTTTAACAGCTGCAGGAGAATTTCTTTGTTTCCATTTAGGCTGGTATTTCTGAAAATCACAAAATCATTGGGTTTGGCGGTAGGCTGATCTTTGGAAAGAAGTTTCTTCACAGAGGATCCTCTTTCCATCAGATATTGGAGCCGGACTGCCCCATTCATCGCTATGGCAAACTCCTGAATTTCGGCGGCGGAGATTTTATGCTTTTCTCCGGATTCATCCTGAAGATTTACCTGAGTGATTCCCCGGCTGCTGGAGCTGGAAATTATTCTGCCTTCGATCACCTGACCTGTTTTCAGCAGAGCATAGCCCCGGTTGGACATGGGAAACTCTTCCAGAGGCTGTTGTAGTTTTTGCGCAGAAAGGCTGGAAAGGAGTGTCAAAAGAATCAAGAGCGTTAGATTTATCTTTTTCATAGTTGGTTTAGTTTATTGGAAAAAAGGTAGGGTGAACATTTCATCCACCCCATTTCAAAAAATCACCCTAGTAAAGTTTAATTCGGCAGAGCACTTAGCGGTGGCAAAGCCTGAGGCACTACGTTATCGATAGGTTGTGTGCTTTGTAAATAGGCAAAAATCGCCTCGATTTCCTGATCCGTAAGTTCCTTCATTAATGGCATGGGAGGAAGAAGGTCACGATTGGTTGCCAGCCCTTTGGATTTTCCTTCTCTCAGTGCTCTGGAAAACTGCTCCAAAGTCCAATTTCCAATTCCAGTCGGATCCGAAGTAATATTTGCAGTAAAGGAAACTCCCCAAGGTCCAATCCAGGAGGTGAGTCCTTGAGTGGCTGCCACGCCTTTGGACTCCAATTCTTTTCGATTCAATTCCGGAATCGGTTCATCCGATGGATGGCCTGAAAGTGCTCTATCCTGATCCAATTCCGGCCCCATGGGGCCCATTTTTTTTGGCGTATGACAATCGTGGCAACCGGCCACTCCCACCAAATGCTCCCCGAGTTCTTCTTTGGAGGCATAGCCTCCAAATTGATTCTCGTTTTCTTGAATTGCTGTTGGAGCGACTCCCTTGGTTTGTTGTTGGCATTGGGTAAAAATGATGGTCCCAAGCAATACTGCTAGGGGAAAAATTATGGTTCTTTTCATAGCTATTCTGGTTTGTTTGCCCATAGGATGGAAGAAAACTGTTTAGCGTTGCATCCAAGCCGGATTTATTTTTCAGCATTTTATGCTATTTTGGATATCCACCTAAACCCAAGCCTGATGAACACCATTTTTAAATGCAAGCCATTACCGGTAGGACTCCTTTTGCTCTCCCTTTCCTGTCTATTTTCCTGTAAAAATCAACCAGAAACGGCGATAGAACCGGAAATTCAATCGACCACTTTACTGAAAGACTATGTTCAAGCTCCAGACAGTACATTTCGCTATGAAATCGTCCATTCTGTACCCGGAGAGAAGTATGATTATCATGTGCTAAAGATGTACTCCCAGCATTGGCTGACCCCCGATATCGTGGACCAAACCGAATGGTGGCATTGGGTGTCGATGGTGGTGCCCAAAGAAACTCCCTATAACACAGCCATGCTCTGGATCGGCGGAGGCAGCACCAATTCCAAAATGCCCGAGGAACCCAATGAGTTGATTT
>JAJLJS010000016.1:0-5078 GCA_033844545.1 Cyclobacteriaceae bacterium
TTTGAAATTGAGAAAGACCGAAAAAATCCAGCAAACACCCATCTTTCCAGATTCAAATCCCGAGAAGACGTGGAAAAGTGGGTAGATGACTTTTGCTACAACAACGCCGAAGCCTTTGTGAAGGAAAATTATCCAGAGTGAAAGGGAATTTCAGATTTCGGATTGCAGATTGCAAATACAAAAAACAAGCCTCCATTTCCTCGGTACTCGGTACTTGGTTCTTGGTACTTGGTACTTTGTACTTGGTACTTGGTACCTGATACCTGATACTTGATACTTGATACTTGATACCTGCTACTTTGTATTTTGTACATGGTACTTGGTACATAGTACTTGGTACATAGTACTTCCCCATTAATCCTCAATCCTCCTCACTTCATAAAAATACTCCCGGTCAAAAATTCTGGAATAAATCCAAGCGGGGATTTCCCGGTGATAAGGCATCAAGTCTTTCAGGACATCCTGCTGCGTCTGATGAGCTTCCATCACCTTTAAAACTCTTTTGAAATAGGGTCTGGTCACGACCGAAAAATCCGGATAGGGCAAACCCTGACTGCGGTCTTCCGGATAGTTTCTTTGAAATCCCTCCGAAAGCTTCAGGGCAAGCTTGATTTGTTTTTTGCATAAAGTCACCTGAAAGAGTTTTTTCGCAGGGAAGTCTGGATCATCTACATTCCGCATAAAAACCTCTTCCACAGCCTGACCGGAAAGTCTGTGATCAGGATGCCCATAGAGACCCACTTTAGAATCATAGGACACCAGGATATCCGGTTGGATTTCCTGGATGATTTCGGAAGCAATGCCTTTCAGAGAATCCAGTCCCAAAGTACTCAAGCCACTATCCGGGTAATCATGAAGGGTCAATTCATCGGCTCCAATCAGGCTTGCTGAAGCCTTCATTTCCTCGGCCCTCAACTGGGCCAAATATACCTCATCTTCGATTCCGGAGGATTTACCCTTTTCGCCTTTGGTCAGGCAAACCAAGTGGATCTCATGGCCATCCTCTTTGAGTTTCATGAGCGTGCCAGCCACTGTTACTTCATCATCCGGGTGGGGAAAAAGAGCCAAAACACGGCGTTTTGGCTCCTTTTCAATGAGATTAGCCCGCACAGGAATCCCTGGATCGTGGATCTCTTTTTTGGCAAAAAGGATCAGCATCCAAGGCGATACCAGCAGGATAACAACGATGATCCCCAAGGAGACAATCAACCATTTTCTCATTCAGACCTCCTTAGATTGCTGAGGTAAGTGACCAAATTTCTGAGGTCCCGCTTACTTAATAAAGTTCCCATCGGAGGCATACTGGAGGCTGCCAATTGGGAAGATTTGACCTCTGACTTGGGAATTACCTTTTCATTGGCTCCAATCTGAACTTTGATTTGGGAGTCTGAATCTTCCAAAAGAGTTCCGGTGATCTTTTCACCAGAATTCATTTCTACGGTAATCAAGCCATACCCCGGCGCCAACCGCTTGCTGGGCTCAACCAATGCGATCAAGAGTTCCTCCTTGGACAGCTTGTTTCCTATTCCATCCAACGGAGGTCCCGCATTTCCACCCATGTCATCGTAAGCATGGCATCGGATACATTGGGCGGTTTGATTTTCAAAGAAAATGGTCCGACCTGCCCTGAAGTTCCCTTCTGCCAAAGCCCCCGAATACTTTTTCCAAGGTTCTTCTCCGGCTTTTTTATCCAAAGCTGTTTCAAATTTGGTTTTCAGGTCTGCCGAACCCGTGGCAGTGATGGCTTCTTCCAATTCAATCCAGGTGGCTTCCGGCAATTTTCCCTGATCAAAATCCGCCAACAATTGATTCCAGATCGGAAGATTCTGACTTCCTTCCATACCGCCCAAGGTTAATAAACCGGTTTGTTTTTCGGGGATAGTTCTATTTCGGATGATGTCGGTAAGCAGACTTACCTTTTGATCGGTAGGAAGGGAAGTTTCTGCCAAATATCCCAATCCTGCCACCCGGACAGCCTGAGCTTGATCTTTCATGGCTTGGGAGATGGCTTCTCCCAAATTACTTGCATTCATGGCCACTAAGGCATTCAAAGCCTGGATCTTCACTTGATCAGATGGATCAGATTTCAATTTGACTAACAAAAGTGCTTCCGAATCCTTGACCACCAGTTTTCCCAAAGCCTTGGCGGATTCCAGACGGAGTGATTCGTCCTTGGAATTCAATTGTGAGATCAGTACCGGTTTCACCTGATCCCGAATCAAAGCTGCATCGCGGGTCACTGGACCCCGATATCTTCCGTCTACCCGATCGACCAAAGAGGGTTTTGCCCAAGTTCCTATGGCTGCCAAAGATTCTTTTCGAAGAACCTCCGGAGTATTTGGTTTTGCAAGGTAAGCCAGGAGATGATTGAGGTTTTCTTCTTTGCCCACCCGCTGATTGGCGCTGATGGCCCGTCGGATCAAAGGTTCATTTTGAAATGGAGTAGTGCTCAAAATCGCACCCAATGCCGGTAAGGCTGCCGGTACGGAGAAATCATCATGAATTGCCCGGGCAGCTTCTGTGACAATGTATTCGTCAGAATCGTTCAGAAATTTGGCCAGTTCTGGAGATTCCATTCTTCTCAAAGCCAATACAGCCCCCATTCTCACTGCCTTGGAAGAATGGGTAGAAAGGGCTGCAATCGGCTGAACTTGCCCAATTCTCGATAAAGCCAAAGATGCTGCATGCCGGATATAGGCGTCTTCGTCATTGTTGGCTTCCAAAAGGGAAATCAATGGCTGGATTGCTTTGGCTTCTTTGCTTCTTCCCAAGGCCTCTGCACTGAAAAACTGCACTCGGGAATTCTCATCTTTTAAGCCTTTGATCAATGGGTCAGCGGCTTTTGTATACCGGATATCCCCCAACCATTTGGCTGCCTGGGCTCGGATCTCAGGATCAGAATCATTCAGCAGAGGTACCAAAGCATCGGCATAATCCATTTTTTCCAGTCTGGCAAGTTGGCTGATGCCTACGATGGCATGGATTCTCGCGAGTTGATTGGATTTGTCCTGAATGACAGACTGAAACACATCAAAGCCTTTTTTGCCTCTCTTGGCCAATTCAAATTGGGCTTTTCTTCGGATTCTCATATCCTCAAAAGCCAGCTTTGACTTCAAATCATTTTCGGAAAGTTTCTTGTAATCCGCTTTTATTTCAGCCGCTGTTTGTTGCTGCAAAGCCCATCCTTTGGCGGTTTCGTCGGTGAGTTTCCAGATTCTGCCGTAAAACTTATCATCCCAGCCATTGATCCAATCGGCCATGTACAAAGCTCCATCGGGTCCAAAATCTATTCCGGTAGGCAAGAAACCTCCTATGATTTTTTCGGTCTTGGTCAATTCAAAGCTGGCTCCATTCGGCTGGAGCTGAAAGGCATGTAATCCCGAACTCGCAGGACTCCCGACGAATTCCACCAGGAAAAAATGGTCTCTCCAACGTTCCCCTAGGCCTGCACCTGGATTGAAAACCATTCCGGTAGGTCCGCTGACGTAGTTTTGGATACAGGGCGTGATATAGGCAGCCTGCCCCTCAAATCTTGGAAGGAATAGCTTTTCATCCATCCAGACCTTGTAAGTATTGTTGTCCGGATCCCGGTATTTGCCAAACTGCCAGTTGATTCTCCAGCCGGTATCCGAGCCATTGGTGAGGTAAACCAGCCGCTCCTTTTCCCCGGCATGATCTCCGTCATTGTCCGCAGAGATCAGGTTATTGTATTGATCAAAGACAAATTCATGGGTATTTCTCACCCCCATGGCAAAAACCTCAAAATCACTTCCGTCAGGATTGGATCGGGCAATGACTCCCCGATTCGGATATTTCCATTCGGTTCCGTCTGGTCCTTTCCCATTAAAGCCAATGTCCCCTATTCCCCAATAAATCCTTCCGTCAGGTCCCATTTCCACCCCGGACATTCCATGTCCTCCAAATCCGATATGTACCCCATAGCCATGGGACAGGGATTGTTTTTCATCCATAATCCCATCCCCGTTCTTGTCCATCAGCCTCCACATATCCGGTCCGGCGGCTACATACAGCGCATCTTCGGTCTCCAAGATTCCCCCCGCTACATCCACGACTTCCTCATTGAAGTCCTGCACCATCAGCTGAGACCAATCAGCCAGACCGTCACCATCGGTATCGCGAAGCTTGTATACTTCATTCTTTTCCAAAGTCATGTCTCTCCAATCGTGAGAGCCATCTCCGTTGAGATCGGCCAGCCAGGTATTTTCGGAAGATCTTTCCGGGGAAAGTTCATCCCTCAAAAATGCCCGCTTGTCCTCAATGGTCTGAATCGCAATGGACCGGATTTCCCAGGATTGATGTCCTCGAATGTCAAACTCGGAATTATTCCTCCTGGGAGATCTGGAATATAAGATATCGCCCGCATCGTTGACCTGAAGGGCAATCGGGTCCTTGACCAGGGAATCTACAGCCCAGATTTCCAACTTCAATCCCTCCGCTAGGGTTGGGTTTATGGAGTTATTGGCAACTTCCACCAGCGGTTCGATTTGTTCTTTGGTGAAGGTTTGAATGCGAAGGTCTACAGGTTCTTCTTTTTTGCAGGAGAAAATCAGGGTCAAAGCCCCGGCAGCCAAGGTGGCCAAAAGTTTGGTTTGAGAATTAAACTTGGTCATATAGGTCTAGTATCAATTCAGAAAAATAGGAAAATTGACCAAGACCTTTGTGCCGTTGATATAAATGGTCCAAAAAACAAAAATCCCGGTCAAAAACCGGGATTTTGTTCACTTTAACCACTAACAACCATAAAACAAAAATAAATTAAGACTACTCGGTGATTGAGCTTTGAAGTCTTAGTAGTCCGTACGGGAATCGAACCCGTGTTTTATCCGTGAAAGGGATACGTCCTAACCCCTAGACGAACGGACCATTAAAGAAAAATTCAAGAGAATTCTGAAATGGATTAATAATCAGAATGTTATGTAGTCCGTACGGGAATCGAACCCGTGTTTTATCCGTGAAAGGGATACGTCCTAACCCCTAGACGAACGGACCATAAAAACCTTGAAAAACGTGCTTTTTCAAAAGGTTGTGCAAATATAGGCGGTCATATTTATAAACCC
>JAJLJS010000017.1:0-1521 GCA_033844545.1 Cyclobacteriaceae bacterium
GATCCGGTGGATATCTCCATCGAAAATGTCAGCTGGTATAAGTTGGACAATAGATCTCCAAAAGAGAAAAAAGCTGCAGCTCAAGCAGAGGCTGAATTGGATGAAACCTACGTCAGCAAGGAAAAAAACAAGAAAGACGTACCACAAACGGTGGTGGAAGCGAATCCAGCAACACGAGATTTCTATACCACCTACAATCCTTTCACGGTCACTCCTGAAGATGAAGATGCCTACAAGAAATTCATGGCAAGTCTTTCCGAAAAGGAAAAAGCAATCCTCAATAAGAATCTGAATTTCTATGAAATGACGTTCAAAAACGTAGGAGGTTTGGTGATGCCATTGATCATCGAGTTTCAGTTTGCTGATGGAACTTCTGAAATCGAACGGATTCCCGCAGAGATCTGGAGAAAAAATGAATCCCAGGTCACCAAGGTTTTTGTGAAGGAAAAAGAGGTGGTTCGCTTTGTCTTGGACCCCATGCGAGAAACTGCCGATATAGACGAAAGTAGCAATTACTGGCCAAGACAATACCAGCCAACGCGATTTGAATTATTCAAAGGCGCTGGTGGAGTTCGGGGAGCCTCTTCAGGTGACAACCCAATGAAAAAAGCACAGAATCAGAAAAAATAAGTTGAAGTTGTGAGTGGAAAACCTCACAACAGCAATAAGGAAAACAAAGATTGCTAACACCCTCCAAGGTCTCCGAGACCCTTGGAGGGTATGTTTTTTTTAAGGGCTTTCCATTCAATCTTAAGCTTTAGAGCCCTGTTTGCATTTATGTAGGAAGATTCTTCAAATTCTTTAACTCAAAATCCTTCCTTAGAAAATGGAAAAAATTCAACTAAAATTTTTGTTTTTGATTTTATTTCTCACTGCACCTCTTCTGGTCAAATCCCAAATTAGGCTCAGTTTGGAGTCTGGAGCGGCCTTTTCGCAGTATAATGACGTTCGAGTGCCAAATGGCCCATCAGATTTTGGAAGCCTTTTTTCTCTTCATGATGATTTTACTCCTCAACCAACCGCCTTTATCAGGGTAGAATTGAGTTATCTAATCAAGGATAGGCATATCGTAGAACTGACCGCTGCTCCCTTGCAGCTTGGGTATCAGGATGCACAACTTGAGGAAATTGATTTCGCAGGGACCACATTTACCGGAGAGGGGATAGATGGCAACTACAAGTTCAATACCTACCGGGCAAGTTACCGATATAGATGGGTAGATTCGGAAAAGTGGATTTTTGAATTGGGCGCAACCCTTTTGGCAAGAGATGCCCGAATCGCCCTTACTCAGGGAGAAATAGCCGCTGAGGATACCGATTTAGGTTTTGTCCCACTATTAAGTTTTAATTTGAATTTTACTCCCAAGGAAAAGCTTTCCTTAATCTTAAAAGGGGATGCCTTGGTAGGCCCTCAAGGACGTGCTGAGGATATTTTCGCCGGGATTCAGTATCCTGTTTGGAAAGAGGGGATGAAGCTCAAGGCGGGTTATCGGCTGATCGAGGGCGGAGCAGATGTGGATCA
>JAJLJS010000018.1:0-2846 GCA_033844545.1 Cyclobacteriaceae bacterium
ACAGGATTCAAGACCATGATGGGAAGACGGATTCCCTGTTTTCTCAGGACCACCCCTTCGTCAGAAAATGCCACGGCAAGGTAATCTGCTCCCATGGTTTGCAGGTGATTGGCTATTTCTGCAGCTCCTCCCCCGTAAGCAAAAGCCTTGACCATGACCATAACCTTCGTTTTGGGATTGAGAAGTCTCTTGTAAAAATTGAAGTTGTGGGTAATGGCATTCAGGTTGATTTCCAGGGTTGTTCCATGGATTCTCTGTTGCAACTTGTTGACGACGCGCTCAAAGGCGAAAGAGCGTGCGCCTGTAATCAAGAGCAGGTCATTTTGAAAGGTATCTGCCTCCAAGTTTTCCAATAGTAATTCGGTACTTGGATATATTTGGGCCTTTTCCCCAAAAATATCCTTGAGGCGCTTGACTTCATTCCCCACCCCTATAATCCGGTCGATCTGATAGGTTTGAATCAGGTCTCCCACTTCGGCATAGACTTTCTCCGGGCTTCCTTGCTGAAGTAGATCGGATAGAATCAGAATTTTGGAACGCTTAGGCCTTTGCTGGCTCAAAAACTCCAAGGCTACCTTCAGCCCAGCAATGTCATTGTTATAGGTATCATCGATCAGCAGGGATTCATTAACCCCGGGCTTAAGGGTCAGCCGCATATCCACGGGCTTGAGATGTTCCAATGCTTCCTGGATGGCCTGGATTTCCTGTCCCATCGTAAGGGCTGCCACGATCACATGGGTAACATTCTCTAAGGAGGCTTTATCTGAAAATGGCACGGAAAAAGTCAGTGTGCTGAGATCATTTTTCATCAGGAGAATGCGGGTTTTCCCTTCCTGATGCTTGTAGGAAAGGGTAAAATCTGCTCCGGGAAATTGGGACCAAGAGATCAGTTTTTCCTCAGGAAAAGCGTTTTCCACAGCTTTTCTGATTTCCGGATGATCTTTGCAATAGATCAGGTATTGGCTGTTTTTGAAAAGCAGAAGTTTCTCAGAAATCTTTTCCTCCAGGCTTGAAAAGCCTTCTTTATGCGCAGAGCCAATATTGGAGAAAATACCCAGATTCGGTTGGATCATTTCCTCAAGGCTCTCCATTTCCCCTACCCTGGAAATCCCAGCTTCCAAAATCGCCACTTGATGGTAGGGCTGTATTCCAAAAATAGACAAAGGAACTCCAACCTGAGAATTATAGCTTTTGGGGCTTTTGGCCACGGCAAAGCTTTGGCTTAAGACCTGCCCTAGCCATTCTTTGATGATGGTTTTTCCATTACTTCCGGTGATGCTGACGATCGGTTTGGTAAACTGGCTTCGTTGAAACGCAGCGAGTTTTTGGAGTGCTTTCCGGGTATCTTTTACCTTCAGAAAAAAGGCTGAATTTTCAAAATCTCCGGAGACCTCAAAATCCTCATGAACCAAAAATGCAGCGACTCCCTCCTCCATCATTGGAGGGATGAAAGCAGCCCCATCGGCTTTGGCTCCCCGCAGGGCCACGAAAAGCGTTTGATGGGGATGGATAAGCTGCCGGGAATCAATACTGATCTGGGTAATGGCATGGGCTGTAGCCTTACCCTGAGCTTTTCCTTCGGTAATCTCGACGAGTTGGGAAAGGTTGAGTTGAGCCAGCATTTATTCCTCCTCTTCTTTGATTTTCTTTTTGAAAAAAACCTGTCTGATCCATCTGGGCAGAAATATCGCACCCAAGATCAAATAGGGATAGTACGAAAGCATTCTCCAGGCTATGCTGGTCACGAAGGTATATTGCCCCAAAAATTGGGAGAAAAACTGTCCGTAGAAAAACTCTGCAGTTCCGCTGCTACCGGGTGTAGGCGAGATCATCATCACAATCCACATAATCACCTGCCGTGCAAATACGATGATGTGATCTCCCATATCCATAGGGACAAAAGCCGCCACCAAGGCATTCAGCATCAAGTATCTTGAGGACCAGATAAATATCGTGGCCCCGATGATGGGCAGCCAATACCGATAAGATTTGCCGGAAAGCTGTCTGGAGGCCTCAATGATCTGATTTCCGTATTCCTGAGCGTCGTGTTTCCATTTTCGGAGAAATTTCAGGGAAAAGATCTTGATCAAAACCCATTTGAATACCCTTGGCCTATAAAAAAGAGCCGCCGCCATGACGAAACTGTAGGAGGCGTAAAGCCCATAACTGATCCAAAAAATCGCCTCCAGACTGTTGCCCAGCTGAGTTTCCAGAAGTTTGTTGTCCGGAAATATATTTCCCTGGGCAAAATAAAGAATGATCGGAGCCCCTATCACAAAGAAAAGGTTATCCAAAATGGCTGTTACCATGACAAAGGCGATGGCTTTGCCCATTTTGATGCCTTCCTTGTTGAGGATAAACATCGCCACAGCCGTGCCTCCGACGACAGAAGGGGTGACTGCCGATGCAAATTCCCAGAGGATAATCACATAAATGGAACGTGTCCAAGTAAGCTGCCGGTCGGTGATTTCCCGGATTCTGTAGACATAGCCCAGGTCTCTTGAAAAGATCACCAAAACAGCCAAAATGATATAAGGAGCTGAAGCATCAAAGATTCCTTTCAAGGTGTCTCCATTTACCGTAGGGTCTAGGTAAAACATCAAAAATACGATGCCTAGCCCGATCAGAACAGGAACCCAAACCTTATTGGGATTAAGGGTTTTGAAGATTTTCTTGTTGTCTAACTTCATGCTCAGGCTGTAGCAACAGGCTCAGTCTTTTCCACCCAAAAATTATTGTATCCTTCTCCGATGATGATTGTCACCTGAGAGAGTTGCAAAAGTTCTAAAATGGCCAGGAAGGTATAAATCACAAAGATTTTGTCTGGTTGGTATTGGATAAACTCG
>JAJLJS010000019.1:0-3398 GCA_033844545.1 Cyclobacteriaceae bacterium
GAGCCCTGAAGAACCCGAACTGTATTATCGCATGGTAGTGTATTTGATCAAAATGGGCAAATACAAAGAAGCCTTCACTTATTTAGAAAATGCCTTAACTTTGGACTTCGAAAGGCATACGATCTTGTACGAACTCATGCCGGAGCTCAAGCAGCAAAAAGCAATCTACAAGATCATAGACCAATATCGGGACAATCAACTGCCCTCTTAAACATTTAAACCTAGCACATGAAATCAAGCATGAGTAAACCATCACAGGCAGTGATGAATTTTACATGCGAGATTTTATGTGGCCATTAAAAAACAAATCGAATACACATGAATTATGTGCTGAAGAATCTCCCTGTGCGGACTGAAAAGCCTCGTGACACGGGATTTACTATGGCGATGGACAAAGGTCTGAGCCTCAGGGAAACTGAAGATTTTGTAGACAGTTGTTCGGATTATGTGGACATTGTGAAGTTGGGCTGGGCCACGTCATACGTTACCAAACACCTGAAAGAAAAAATTGCCGTCTATAAGGAAGCCGGGATTCCGGTATATTTTGGGGGGACTCTCTTTGAAGCTTTCATCGTCCGAGGACAATTCGATGACTACCGAAAAGTACTGGATAAATATGAACTTCAGTATGCAGAGGTTTCCGATGGGTCGATTTCCCTAAACCATGACAAAAAGTGCGAATTCATCAGTACCCTTGCACAGCAGGTGACCGTACTTTCAGAAGTGGGTTCCAAAGACGCCGCGAAGATCATCCCACCGTACAAGTGGATTGAACAAATGCAAACCGAACTCAGCGCAGGTGCCTGGAAAGTAATCGGGGAAGCAAGAGAAGGCGGAAACGTAGGTCTTTTCCGGGATTCCGGTGAGGTTCGTCAAGGTCTTGTGGAAGAAATTCTGACCCAGGTTCCTGAGGAAAGAATCATCTGGGAAGCCCCACAAAAATCCCAGCAGGTTTGGTTTATCAAACTCCTTGGAGCAAATGTAAATCTGGGAAATATCAGTCCTTCCGAAATTATTCCATTGGAGACTATCCGCCTGGGCCTTAGAGGAGATACCTTCGATCACTTCTTGGGAGAAATAAAACTTTAAAAAAACGCATCACCTGGGGCTGATCGATTCATCGGTCAGCCTTTATTTTTGTCTGAGCTTCGTGCAGGTATGGAGTCAAATTCAAAGATTGTATCATTTCCTTCCTGATTCCATCCTCCACTTGAAAAAACGCTGAAAATCGATGAGATCCATCAAAAAATACGGGCTAACCTACCTAAAAGGAATGGCTATGGGGGCCGCCGACATAGTACCAGGAGTATCTGGAGGCTCCATTGCCCTGATCGCCGGCATTTACCAACACCTCTTGGATAGTATCAATTCGTTTAATCTGGAGAATCTCCACCTGCTTAAAAAATTAGAGCTTAAAAGGTTTTATAAAGCGGTCAATGGAACCTTTCTCCTGAGTCTGTTACTGGGGATTTTGACCAGTGTATTTGCCTTGTCCAAGGTGATTACCTATTTGATGGATGAGCACCCGATACCTTTGTGGTCATTTTTCTGTGGATTGATTTTAATCTCAGCTTTTTTGATTCTAAAGGATATCAAAAGATGGCATTTGGGAGTGGTATTGGCGGTTTTGATCGGGACATTGGTGGCCTTCTGGGTAACCAACCTCCCTCCGACTGCTTCCCCTGATGCCAAATGGTTCATTTTTGTCGCCGGAGCCATTGCCATCTGTGCGATGATTTTGCCGGGAATCAGCGGGAGTTTTATCCTGTTGATTTTGGGAAAATATGAAACCATTTTGAAGGCTGTTTCCGAAAAGGATATTTTCACCCTGGCACTTTTTGCTTCAGGCTGCGTAGTGGGAATTCTTTCTTTCAGCCGGGTTGTATCTTTTTTGCTTCGCAAATTTCACTCGGCTACGATAGGTTTACTTTCCGGATTTATGCTGGGTTCGGTCAATGAGCTTTGGCCTTGGAAAATAGTCACCGCTTGGAGAACCTCCTCCAGCGGAGAGCAGAAGCCTTTTCTGACCGAAAATCTCTGGCCGGCTGAGTATGCAGACCAGGTAGGCAACAATCCCCAAATTCTTTCTGCGGTTTTGGCCTTCTCCTTTGGGATAGCCTTGGTTTTGGGAATCGAATGGCTCGCCACCAAACTTCAAGATTCATGAGAAAATTCGGCCTGATCGGATATCCTTTGGGACATTCCTTTTCCAAAAAATACTTTACCGAAAAGTTTGTAAGAGAACAGATCAAAGGTTGCCAATTTGACCTTTATGAAATTCCCAAAGTGGAAGAGTTTGTGGAAATCGTCAAAGATAATCCTGAGCTGGAAGGAATGGCGGTGACGATTCCCCACAAAGAAAGTGTCATGCCCTTTCTGGATGAGTTGGATCCTGCCGCAGATGCTATGGGCGCAGTTAATTGCATCCACATCCAAGCCGGCAAAACCAAAGGCTACAATACGGATTATCTGGGTTTTAAGCATTCTCTTCAGGCTTGGCTTGGAAAAGATATTCCCCCAGCCTTGATTTTGGGAACCGGCGGAGCTTCCAAAGCCGTCCGACAAGCTTTGATGGATTTGTCCATTCCATTTTTGTCCGTTTCCAGAAATGCCGGCAAAGACCAGATTACGTATGAGGATTTGAAAAATAATCCTGTTTACCTACGAGATTACCCTTTGCTGATCAATTCCACCCCATTGGGAACCTATCCAAAAATTGAAGGGATTCCGGATATTCCTCTGGAGCAATTGGCTCCCTCCCACCGGGTCTATGACCTGGTGTATAATCCAGAAGTCACCCGCCTAATGCAGGAATGCCTGAATCGGGGGGGGAAAGCCAAAAACGGACAGGATATGCTGGAGCTTCAGGCCGAAGAGAACTGGAGAATCTGGAATTCTTAACTTTGTTTCCAAACCTATTTTCCATGAAGAAAGCAATTTTGATCGTGCAATGCCCTGACCAAAAGGGGATTGTCTCCGAGGTCTCTCGATTTTTGTATGCCCATCAGGGGAATATTTTGGAAGTGGACCAGCATGTGGATGAGGAAATGGGGAGGTTTTTTATGCGTGCCGCCTGGGAATTGGATTCCTTTGCTTTGGGGAAAGAGGAAATCGCCTCCAAATTTCAGGAGCAAGTGGCCAGCAAATTCGGAATGGAGTTTTCCCTTCATTTCAATTTTCCCAAACCAAAAATGGCCATCTTAGTCAGCAAGCTTTCCCATTGCCTTTTTGATATTTTGGGGAGGCACCATGGAGGACAGCTCGAGGTGGACATCCCATTGGTAATTTCCAATCACCGGGACTTAAAAGAAATTGTAGAAGCATTTGGAATACCTTTTTATCACATTCCTGTCACCCCTTCTACCAAAGAGGCCGCTGAAGCCGAACAGTTGCACTTG
>JAJLJS010000020.1:0-101729 GCA_033844545.1 Cyclobacteriaceae bacterium
GTGTATGGAGCCTTTCTAGGAGGGGATAATATTCATGCTTTGGAAAAACCTGCCCCCGGAGTGATTTTGATGGGAAATGAATCCCACGGAATTTCTCCTGAAATCTCAAAATATGTTACCCAAAAAATAACCATTCCTGCTTTTGGCCATGCTGAATCCCTGAATGTGGCCATTGCCACTGCGGTCATCTGTGACAATTTTATCAGACTGCTGAACCGATGAGATCCAAACTTTCCCAAACCCTTGCGAAAGTCGGCATCAACGGATTTTTACTTGGGATATTTCTGGCCATTGGGCTGGCTTCCATCTTTCCGGAAGTGGGATCTGAAAGTTCTGGGATTCCCTGGAAGCCGATGATCAATGTGGGGATCGCGCTGGTTTTCTTTTTCTATGGCGTAAAGCTGAATCCTGTCCAAATCAAAGCCGGGCTATCCAATTGGAAGCTGCACCTCTTGATCCAATTGGCAACCTTTCTTCTCTTTCCTGCGCTGGTGTGGATGTTGATGGGCCTGATGCCTTGGATAGAAGAAGAATTCCAGCTGGGAATCAGTTACCTTTCAGCCTTGCCCTCGACAGTCAGTGCTTCTGTGGTGATGGTTTCCATCGCCGGAGGTAATCTACCGGGAGCGATTTTTAATGCAAGTATTTCCAGTTTGCTTGGAGTGGTATTGACACCGGCCTGGATGGGGGTATTGGCAGGTGGAGTAGAGGGGGAGATTGATTTTTGGGCAACCTTGGGAGAGCTGACGGTAAAGGTGATTTTGCCTGTGACCCTTGGGATTTTGAGTCATGGATGGCTTTTCCCCAAACTCAGCCGGGTTCTTCCCAAATTAAAATATGTGGATCAGACTGTGATCATGGTGATCGTATTTACCTCTTTTGCGGAATCTTTTGAACAGAAGATTTTTTCAGCCTTTTCGGGGTCTTCACTGGTCATGACGGCTTTGACCATGCTGAGCATTTTCATGCTGGTGTTGATTATCCTTTGGACCTTGAGCAGGTTCTTGGGCTTTTCCAGAGAGGATCAGATTACTACGCTGTTTTGTGGATCCAAAAAGTCCCTGGTCCATGGAGTGGTGATCGGAAAAGTTATTTTCCCCAATCCCGCTATGTTGGGCTTGGTGCTCTTGCCTGTCATGCTATACCACATTCAGCAATTGATTCTGGGAAGTATGTTGGCAGGGTATCTGGGAAGGAAAAAATTAGGGAAAGTCTAATTCCTTTCCCCAAGTAAATTACAGCCGAGCTTCCATCTTATTGGAGCAAAATTCTTCGAACTGAAACGTGTACATTTGACCCCTGGGCACCTCTAAAGATCAAAGGTATTTTTTCGCCAATTCGTCTACTAATTGAAGATAAGCTTCTGTGGCCTCCTCTTTGGATTTGCCTTTGTAATTCAGCCAGGAATTGTACTTGGCAGCAGCCTTAAAATCAAATCCTCCGGGTCTTTCTCCTTCGTTATCCCCTTCTGTGGCTTGTTTAAAAAGCCCGTAAAGCTTTAACAGTTCCTCGTTTCCGGGTCTTGTGGTAAATTTTTGGGTCAAGGCTACAGCCTCTTCTAGCGTGGTTGGTTTCATGGGTAAACTCGATTAATAGATTTCAGTTTCCAAAAATGGTGCTAAAACAGTTGGAAGTCATTTGCCATAAATCAAAAAAGCCATCCTTTTCAGGATGGCTTTTGATATGGTTAGGAAGATTAGCGCTTGTTCATGCTTACGTAATCCCGCTCCGTTGCGCCGGTATAAACCTGACGCGGACGGCCGATAGGCTCTCCGTTTTCACGCATTTCTTTCCATTGGGCAATCCAGCCTGGGAGACGACCCAAAGCAAACATCACCGTAAACATATCGGTAGGAATTCCCAAGGCTCTGTAAATGATGCCTGAGTAGAAGTCCACATTTGGATACAACTTACGATCCACAAAGTATTGATCATTCAAGGCTGCATATTCAAGTTCCTTGGCGATATCCAAAACCGGATCTTTCACACCCAGCTTACCCAATACATCGTCCGCGGCTTTCTTGATGATTTTTGCTCTTGGGTCAAAGTTTTTATAAACTCTGTGACCAAAGCCCATCAATCGGAAAGGATCGTTTTTGTCTTTGGCTTTGTCCAGATATTTCTTGGCATCTCCTCCGTCCGCTTTGATTGCTTCCAGCATTTCGATCACGGACTGGTTCGCACCACCGTGAAGTGGCCCCCAAAGAGCGTTGATCCCAGCAGAAATAGAGGCATAAATAGAAGCTTGAGAAGAGCCTACAATTCGGACAGTGGAGGTGGAGCAGTTTTGCTCATGATCGGCATGGAGAATCAAAAGCGCATCCAAAGCTTTGGCTACCACTGGATCGATTTCATATTTTTCAGCAGGGAGGGCAAACATCATTTTCATGAAGTTTGAACAATAATCCAGAGAATTGTCAGGATAATTCACCGGATGCCCCATTTTGTTTTTGTATGCCCAGGCCGCGAAAGTTGGCATTTTAGCCAAAAGACGGATGATGCTTAGGTTAACATCCTCAGCACTTCTGTTGGGATTCAAAGAATCCGGATAGAATGCAGATAGGGAGCAAATCAGGGAAGACAGAACACCCATCGGATGGGCATTGGAAGGGAAGCCATCCAGGATTTTCTTGATGTCTTCATGCACCAAAGTATGGTAGGTGATTTCTTTGGTAAACTGTTCGTACTGAGCCTGGGTTGGCAATTCACCATAGATCAACAGGTAGGCGACCTCGATGAAGGTTGATTTTTCTGCCAAATCTTCAATTCTATATCCTCGATAGCGAAGAATTCCCAGTTCTCCATCCAAAAAAGTAATTGAACTGGTGGTAGAACCGGTGTTTTTGAATCCGGAGTCTAAGGTAATCAGACCGGTTTCACTTCTTAATTTGGCAATGTCAATAGCAGGTTCGTTTTCGGTACCGATAATTACGGGGAATTCAAATTCTTGCCCATTGTAGGACAACTTGGCGGAGTCAGACATATCGTAAGTTTGGATATCTATAATTTTAAAACTTCAAAATCGGCCTTAAGATAATAAAATCGCCCATTTTTTGAGGAATTTATTCCACCAGCCTAGGCAATATTATTTTAAGATTCTTGTTGGGATGAAGGGGTTTTGCAATCCCTTGTTGCTAAAGCTTTTGTATTTCCCAACTCTTGGAAATAATCATTTGTTTCAAGCGGAAATTTCCGAAGAAACAGAAATAGCCCCGAAGGGCTAAATTTATTCGCAGAAATGCTCAAATACTTCCACCAAATGGTCACCGATCATTTTGGCATTGCGGCCTTCGATATGGTGCCTTTCGATGAAGTGAACCAGCTCTCCATCTTTGAATAGGGCCATGGCCGGAGAGGAAGGAGGATAAGGCAAGACCAGCTCTCTAAACTGAGCAACAGCCTCCCGGTCGTTTCCTGCGAAAACTGTAGCCAAGGTGCTTGGTTTCTTCTCTGCATGCTCCAATGCATATCTTACACCTGGACGAGCTGCTCCGGCAGCACAGCCACAGACAGAGTTTACGACTACGAAAGTGGTGCCTTGATGATTTGGTCCCAGATGCTCGGCTACTTGCTCCGCAGTTCTGAATTCTTGAAATCCTACATTGGAAAGTTCTGCCCGCATGGGAGCAATTAGTTCTTCAGGATACATATTGTTTTGGTGTTTTAATTGTTCATTATAAAAAGCCTAACTCGAGCTTGGCTGCTTCTGACATCATGTCTTGAGAATAGGGTGGATCAAAGGTCACTTCTACTTCAACATTGTTCACTCCTTGTATTTGTTGGATTTTGTCCTTGACTTCTGAAGGGATAAACTCGGCTGAAGGGCAATTGGGAGAGGTGAGGGTCATCTGCACGTAGACGTTGTTGACCGGATATACGGTGATTTCATAGATCAAACCCAGTTCATACACATCCACGGGAATCTCCGGGTCATACACCTGTTTGATAGCTGTTACTACCTTGTCTCTCAAATTTTCCACTTGCGTAGCACTTTCAGTTTTGTTTTCCGCTTCCATTTCAGGCGTTTTGTTTGGCTTGCACAGCCAAGGCGTACAATTTCATCTGCTTGATCATCGCTGCCAAACCATTGGATCTCTGACTGCCGATGATGCTTCCCATTCCAATTCTTTGGATAAAATCCAATTCGGCATGGATAATTTCCTCTGGCTTTCGATGGTTCAAAACCCGGATCAATAACGAAATCAACCCTTTGGTAATGTCTGTATTCGAATCTGCTTGGTAATGGACTTTTCCATTCTGTTCATCAGCAATTAACCAAACTTTGGATTGACATCCTTTGATGATGTTTTCCTCCACTTTTTCATTTTCAGGAAAAGGCTCCAAATTTCCGCCCAATTCCATGATGTAGAAGATGGTGGATTCTTTGTCATCTCCCAGAATTTCGAACTCGGATATAATCTCGTCTTGTACGTCTTTGATACTGCTCATTTATTCTTCAATCTTGCAATGCGGGCCACGCCCTCTGCCAGCTGTTCGATTTCTGATTTGGTATTGTAAACGGCAAATGACGCCCGGACAGTTCCCTCAATTCCAAATCGTTTCATCAAGGGCTGGGTGCAATGATGACCGGTCCGTACCGCAATCCCTCGGGCATCCAACATCTGTCCCACATCAAAAGGATGCATCTGGTTGATATTGAAGGATAAAACAGAGACTTTTTCCGCAGCTGTGCCGACAGGAATAAAGCCTTTGATGTCCTTCATTAGCTCATTGGCGTAGGCTAGAAGTTCATCTTCATGAGCTTTGATTTCGGACTTTTTCAGGTCCTTGATAAAGTCCAGAGCAGCTTTGAAGGCGATGACATCGGCAATGTTTGGAGTGCCTGCTTCAAATTTGAAAGGAATTTCATTGTAGGTGGTCTTTTCAAAAGTCACCTCCTTGATCATTTCTCCACCTCCCAAAAAAGGCGGCATGGCATCCAAAACCTCCCTTTTTCCATACAAAACTCCCAAACCCGTTGGACCATAGAGTTTGTGTGCTGAAAAGGCCATGACATCGCAATCCAAATCCTGCACATTTATTTCCAAATGAGAGGTGGATTGGGCTCCGTCCAAAAGCACCTTGGCGCCAACCGCATGAGCCGCATCAATCACTTTTTTCACAGGATTGATGGTGCCCAAAGCATTGGATGCATGAACCAAGCTGACCAATTTGGTTTTGGGAGAAAGAATCTTTTCAAATTCTTCAAAAAGGATTTCCCCTGCATCATTGATGGGAATTACCTTAAGCAGGGCACCTTTTTCTTCACAGAGCATTTGCCAAGGCACAATATTGCTGTGATGCTCCAGTGTGGAAATGATGATTTCATCTCCAGGTCCTAGGAATTTTCGGCCAAAAGTTTGGGCCACCAGATTGATGCTTTCCGTGGTTCCTTTGGTAAATATGATCTCTGCGGATTCTCTGGCCTGGATAAATTCCCTTACTGCTTCCCGAGTGTTCTCGTAATATCGAGTAGCCCGGTCCGCAAGCGCATGAGCCCCACGGTGGATATTGGAATTATCCAGTTCGTAATAGTGAGTAAGTGCATCAATGACTGCTTTTGGCTTTTGGGTAGTTGCAGCATTGTCAAAATAAATCAAGGGCTTGCCGTGCACTTCTTGATGAAGTACAGGAAACAAGCCCCTGATTTGATCGATATTTAAACTCATGGCCTAGAATTTACTCCCCAACCGCTCCTGAATCAGGCCTATTGCATAATCTCTGAAGCTTTCGTCTTCAATTTTTTCCAGTACTTCTCCGGCAAATGCATACAACAAAAGACCTTTTGCGGTCAATTGGTCAATTCCTCTGGACTGAATGTAAAATAGTGCCTCTTCATCCAATTGGCCTACGGTACATCCATGGGAGCATTTGACATCATCTGCCCAAATTTCCAACTGGGGCTTGGTATTGACGATGGCATCCTCGGAAAGGAGGATATTGTTGTTCTGTTGGAAGGCATTGGTTTTCTGGGCGTCCTGACGGACAAAAATCTTCCCGTTGAAAACTCCTCGGCTCTGATCGGCCAAAATACCTTTGTACAATTCATTGGATTCAGCATGCGGGATGGTATGGTCCACATTCGTATGGTTGTCCACATGTGTCTTTCCGTTGAGCAAATAGATTCCATACATATTTCCTTCCGAATTGCTTCCCAGGAGGTTTAGGCTCAGGTTATTTCTGACCATATCTCCGGAAAGTGAAAGATTCACCGACGTAAACTTGGCATCGCGCTGAATGTCCGTTTCAATGTTGCTGACTTCAATGGCGCTTTTGCCTTCGTTTTGGATTCTGTAGTAATTGATTTGGGAATTGATTCCACCTTTGATCTCCACTACTTTGTTCACGAAATAAGCCGAATCATCCAGGCTTACGCTTAGGTCCATGAAGGTTACCTCTGCAAAATCACCCGTCTCAATCCAAACTCTCGGCTGAATCACTTGTCCTTCATTTGATTGGCAAAAGGAAAGCAGAAGAATGGGTTTTTCAATCTTGGCTTTTTTGGGAACAGAAATGAAAATACCATCCTGAAATGTGGCTTGATTCAATGCTGCAAACGCGTCTTTTTCAGGTTTTGCTACGCTCCCCAGCGCAGTGGATTCTTTTTCAGACAGAAGGGCTACTTCGACTCCGGCAATCTTAGAGGAGAGTTCTGGAAGATAGTTACCATTCGAAAACACCAAAATATCTCCATCGAAACCCTTAAAAACAGAGGAATTGACCATTTCCGGGGAAATGCTCACCGGAAGGGCAGGAGAGAAGCTTGAAATACTGGTTTCAAGCTTTTTGGTAATGGGAGTGAATTTATATTCTTCAGCCTTTAGGGCAGGCAGTCCCTGTTTATCCAGACATTCTTTCCCCTTAAGACGGATGGAAGAAAAATTGGCAGGTGCTGAGGCTAAAAGGCCTTGGATTGTATCTTGTTTAGTCAAGGTACTCATGTGATTTTGTTTTGAGTTCAGACAGTGGCAGAATCCACTTCTTCTTTGATCCAGTCGTATCCTTTTTCCTCCAGCTCTAGGGCCAGTTCTTTGGTGCCGGATTTTACGATTCTTCCTTTGTAAAGGACATGAACATAATCAGGAACGATATAGTCCAACAATCGCTGGTAGTGTGTCACCACTATGGTGGCAGTTTTGTCTGATTTCAATTTATTGACACCATTGGAAACGATTTTCAAGGCATCGATATCCAAGCCAGAGTCCGTTTCATCCAAAATGGATAAGGTAGGCTCCAACATGGCCATTTGGAAAATCTCGTTTCTTTTCTTTTCCCCGCCCGAGAAGCCTTCATTTAAGGATCGGCTCAATAACTTTTGGTCAATTTCTACCAAAGCCATTTTTTCCTTCATTAGGGATAGGAACTTTACGGCGTCCAAAGGCTCCTGACCACGATACTCACGAACTTGGTTCAAAGCCGTTCTCAGGAAGTTGGTAGAAGATACTCCCGGGATTTCTACCGGATATTGGAAAGCGAGAAATACGCCTTCTCGGGCTCTGTCTTCAGGAGCCATTTCCAGCAATTCTTTCCCTTGGAAAATCACTTCTCCTTCGGTCACCTCATACTCCTCTCTACCTGCCAAAACAGAGGCAAGAGTGGATTTTCCTGAGCCGTTTGGCCCCATGATGGCATGAACCTCACCGGCTTTCACTTCCAAATTGATACCTCTAAGAATAGGCGTACCCTCTACAGAGGCATGTAGATTTTTTATGCTTAACATGATTTGAAATTTTTCAATTTTTTATCTTCCAATTTTTGCAATTGGATTACCCCACTGATCCCTCTAAGGTCAAGGCCAACAATTTCTGAGCTTCCACGGCAAACTCCATCGGGAGCTGATTTAGGACTTCTTTGGCGTATCCGTTCACAATCAAGGCTACTGCATCTTCTGTCGCAATTCCTCTTTGGTTGCAATAGAAGATTTGGTCTTCTCCGATTTTGGAAGTAGTCGCTTCGTGCTCCACTTTCGCTGATGGATTGTTGATATCGATGTAAGGGAAGGTATGTGCTCCACATCTGTCTCCCATCAAGAGCGAGTCGCACTGGGAGAAGTTTCTCGCATTGTCCGCTCTTTTCATCACCTGAACCTGACCTCTGTAGGAGTTTTGGGATTTACCGGCCGAGATACCTTTGGAAACGATTCTGGATTTGGTGTTTTTGCCAATGTGAATCATTTTGGTTCCGGTGTCCGCTTGTTGATAGTTGTTGGTGACCGCCACAGAGTAGAATTCTCCGATCGAATGGTCTCCCTTCAAAATACAGGAAGGATATTTCCAGGTAACCGCAGATCCAGTTTCTACCTGAGTCCAAGAAATCTTGGAATGATCACCTGCACAAATTCCTCTTTTGGTTACGAAATTGTAAATCCCGCCTTTTCCTTCTTTATCTCCTGGGAACCAGTTTTGTACGGTGGAATATTTCACTTCCGCATGGGCTGCGGCGTAGATTTCTACCACCGCCGCGTGAAGTTGGTTTTCGTCCCTTTGGGGAGCAGTACACCCTTCCAGATAAGAGACATAGGAAGATTCTTCGGCTACGATCAAAGTTCTTTCAAACTGACCGGTATTCGCTGCATTGATTCTGAAATAGGTGGAAAGCTCCATTGGGCATCTTACACCTTTTGGAATGTAGCAGAATGAACCGTCAGAAAAAACTGCAGAATTCAAGGCAGCATAATAGTTGTCAGTCATCGGGACAACGGAGCCCAAATATTTCTTCACCAATTCCGGATGCTCTTTAACCGCCTCGCTAAACGAACAGAAAATAATTCCGAGCTTTCCGAGAGTATCTTTGAAAGTAGTGGCAACAGAGACTGAATCCAAAACGGCATCTACTGCTATTCCCTGAAGTCTTTTTTGTTCATTCAGTGAAATGCCCAATCGTTCATAAATCGCGATCAATTCAGGATCCACTTCGTCCAAACTTTTGGTTTTCTTGACCTGCTTGGGAGCAGAATAATATTTTAAGGCCTGAAGGTCAACTTTAGGATAAGTTACGTTTGCCCAAGTTGGCTCGGCCATGTTTTGCCAGGTTCTGAATGCCTTAAGCCTCCATTCCAAAAGCCATTCGGGTTCTTCTTTTTTTGCAGAAATCCACCGAATGATTTCCTCATTTAATCCAGCAGGCGCCTCATCGGCTTCATAATTGACCGACCAGCCGTGCTCGTATTCCTTGGAGGTAAGTTCTTCTAAAATCTGATTGTCTTTGCTCATGAGCTGAGTTATTTAGACTAATTACATTTTAACTGCGAAGGTACAACATATTCTTAAAAAATAATGTTCAGCCCCATTTGAAAAATCTATGTGACATTTGCTTTTACAGGTCAGAGGGTCTTCAAAACCCCTGAATTCCAACAAATACCACCATGAAAGAATAGGTCCGGATTCTTCAGGACCACATCGTAAATTAACTAAAAGCTCTGAAATTATTTATTTAGATTTAATCCAAATAGAGTTACTTTTCCTTTTCAAAAAATTGGATCGGCCGATTGATGCTTTCTTCCAGAACAATCAAAGTCTCGGTTCTGTCAATCCCGTCTACTTTTTGGATACTGTCCAAGACGAGACGAAGATGATTCGTATCCCTGCAGATAATTTTGGCAAAAATTGAATAGTTGCCAGTAGTGTAATAGGCACTAACTACCTCGGTGATTCCCTTGAGTTTTTCAATAACATTGTCATATAAAGAGCTTTTCTCGAGGTAAATCCCCAGAAAGGCAGATATATCATAACCTAGCTTTGAAAAATCAATATTCAAAGTTGCGCTTTTGACAATTCCCATGTCTTCCAGTTTTTTCATCCGCACATGGACAGTACCGGAGGAGACAAATACTTTTTTGGCAATTTCAGTATAAGGAGTCTTTGCGTCTTCGTTTAAAAGCGAAATGATTTTTAGGTCTATGTTATCGATATCTAAAATTTTGTCCATTTTCCCGAGTAGGATTTAGATGATTGTTAATGAAAGTCGCCGTAAATTAGAGATTGTTCAAAATATTGCAAAATTATTTTTTCAATTTGTAATTAAAGGAAAAAACCATTTATTTTGGCCCTGATGAAAAGTTTCAAATAATTATTTGGTTTTTACTGATTTTATTTCATCATTCATCTGAAATCTATAATTACTCCAAATAATTGATAATCAACGGAAAACTTTTAATCTCTAAAGTTATATTTGGGTTTATATTCTGAAAAGGGTCTTGCTGCTGGCAAGACTTTTTTATTGGCTATCCCTTAATTTAAAATACAAAAAAATGTATTTGAAGTTTTTTTTATTTGGGTTATTGTATATCTTCGTGGAGTCAACCCTTATTCTTTTATGAAACTTCTATTCGCGTTTGCCCTCTTGATCTATTCCGGATTTTCGTTGGAGAAGCACCCTGCAGCGGCACAAGAAAACCATGAAGAGATTTTTTCAATCAAATCTTCCATTTCCTACAATCGTCTGACTATCCATAAAATTGCAGGTTCTGAATCCTTGACCGAGATCAATCGGGAAAGTGAATTGAAATTTGAGCCATTGACTGTGGTCGAAATGAATGTGGCAAAAAATTTAAATTCTCATTGGGTATGGCCAGAATATACCCTGGAAATGATTGATAGTTATTCTCCTTTTTTGTTCAGAACTAAGAAAAGCCAAGTTTTGGAGGAGGTGAAAATCCTTTTAAATGTTAATTCCAGAGGAATAATTTCGGGCTTTGAGGTTTTGACTGAAGTCGACAAAGCGACAAGAGAAAGGTTGGACCATATGATCCGAAAAATGCCCGGATGTAAACCTGTCCCGGGATTTGATGCCTATACGGCGTCAATATTTGAATTGGTTATCAAGAAATAGAGATCGGAATAATATTCCGATTTTTTTTTAAGCGGTTGGGCAGCCCAATAGGGCAATTTTTATTTTTACCATCCAACCTGATCAATCCCATGAAAAAAAACATCTTGATTTCAGCAGCCTGTCTTGTGTCAGGATTGGCTGCTGCACAGGTAAAGCCATTTCAGCCAGAAAAGGTTTTTCCCGAGAAAAATCCCAAAATGAAATTTCATACCGTATCCGGTGAGCGACACGGCCCCTCTTTTTTTAAAAAATTTGAATTCCCGGAGGTAGAGTATACGCCGCAGGAAAAACTCACCTTCGATAAATATCATACCGTGGATGTCATGTATCACTGGTATGAGAAATGGGCCCAACAATTCCCCGACATCGTTGATTTATACGTAGTCGGAAAATCCTACGAGGGTCGTCCCATCTACCAAATGACCCTTACCAATAAAAAGACCGGAAAAGACACCGATAAGCCCGCGGCATATTTTGAGGGAGGGAGGCATTCCGGTGAAATCACTTCCAGTGAATCGATTTTGTGGCTGACCCAGCATTTGTTGGAGAACTATGGAAAAGATGCTGAAATCACCGCATTGATCGACTCAAAGGCGATTTACCTGCGTCCCCAGAATAACCCCGATGGCTCAAACCTGTATTTATACACCGAGCAGCGAAACAGAAGTACTGTCAAACCAAACGATACCGATCGGGATGGCTTAATCGACGAGGACCCTGAAGAGGATTTGGATGGAGATGGCGTCATCTACCAGATGCGTAAAAAGGCAGTCACCCCGGAGGAAAAGGAAAAGGCCAACTATATCATCGACCCAAGGGATCCAAAAGGAAGATTGATGAAAAGGACTTTTCCGGGCAAAGGGGAATACTTAATGTATACCGAGGGAATAGATAATGACGGAGATGGCAATTACAACGAAGACGGCATAGGAGGATTGGATCTTCACCGAAATTATCCGGAAAACTGGAGGCCTAACACCGGGGGAGATCTGACCGGAAGAGGATATACCCAGTTTGGAGCCGGAGAATATCCCTTAAGTGAAATCGAAACCCGCCATACGGCGCTTTGGGTTCTGAGTCACCCCAATATTTCTGTGGCAAATTCCATGGATACTCGGGTACCCATGCACCTGAGACCACCATCCACTTCTAAATCTGAGGAAAGCATGTATCCAGAAGATTTGGCTATCTACAAAGAGATTGATGCTTTAGGTCTTTCCTTCACCAATTATCCCTGGGCTGGGGATGTGTATGAGACTTATGCCACCCGGTACAAAGTAAATTCCATGACCGGCGATCCCCTGAAGCCCGAACCCTTGTTTGGACATGGCCCTGACTTTGGGTATTTCTACTATGGAAGTATCTGGTATGGGGATGAATTATGGAACAACGGAGCCATGAAAGACTACGATGGAGATGGAATCTATGACGACTACGATGGGCTGATGTGGGATGATGAAGCCAACGAAAGCAGAGGATTTAAAGTCTGGACTCCATTTACTCATCCTACCTTGGGTGAAGTGGAAATCGGCGGATTCCATCCTAAGTTTTTTGGACAAAATGGTCCGACTTGGCAACTGGAAAGTTGGGCTAAAAAGCAGGCTCAGTTCAATTTGGCCATGGCCAAAAGACTTCCACAGCTGACAATTTCAGACCTCAAAGTCAATAAAATCACCGATGGAGAATACGAGATTACCTTGGAATGGTCAAATACCGGAAAACTTCCAGTGGCCTTGGAACAAGCCAAATTGGTGAAAATTGTCCAAGAAGACCGGGTGTCCCTGGAGTTTGATAAGGAGCTGACCAAAGGCTATGAGGATGCAAAGCTGAAAATCACCAGCCCGGAACTTTACGACAAAACCATCTATGCCGGCTACACCGGTGTCGGTGAGAAAAAGTCAGCAAGCTTCCGGGTCAAAGTGGACTCCTCTGAGCCTGTCAAAGGAAAAATTAAACTTTCCTCTACCCGAGGAGGATATCTTGAACGTGAATTTACCCTAAACCCCTAAGTATAACTTCCCATGAATTTCAAGCGAATTGGCTTGGGCCTGATGCTTCTTTTTGCTGCGCAATTGACCTTTGCGCAGCAAAAAAGATCCCTGACTCATGCAGACTATGACGGCTGGGAGAGCCTTTCCTCAGCAAAAATCACCAAAGACGGAAAATTTGTCGGCTATCAGATCTCCCCTCAAGATGGGGACTCAAGATTTGTAGTCTTTCCATATTCCAATCCTGCTCAGAAAACCCTGATCCCAAGGGCGTCTTCGGCATCTTTTTCCCCAGACGATTCCTTTTTGGTAGGAAAAATTGTCCCTCAAAAGGATTCTGTCCGAATTTTGAAACTGAAAAAGAAAAAAAACGACGATCTGCCCAAGGATAGTCTGTTTATTCTAAATCTGGCCTCAGGTGCTCTTGAAAAGTTTCCAAGGGTGAAATCTTTTGGAATTCCTACCGAAAAAGGAAGCTGGGTAGCCATTCACTTCGAAAAGGAAGTTCCCAAAAAAGCGGATCCGGCCGATTCTACCGCAAAGGCTGAAAAACCAAAAAAAACCGATGGCACCAAGTTGATGCTTAGATCCCTGGATGGAGCGAAGTCATGGGAGTTTGACCGGGTGAAATCCTATGCTTTTGCGCCTAATGGGGATTATTTCCAATACACCCTTGCGGAAGAAGACACTTTGGACAACAGTGCCGTGTATGTCCTCAATCTTGCCACCGGTGAAAGTAAGCTGGTGATTGAAAAATTGACCACTTATTCAGATCTGACTTTTTCCCCCCAGTCCTCCAAGCTGGCATTTATCGCCACAGATGATTCGCTAAAAGCGAAAAAGCCACTTCATACACTTTATGTATACGAAGTCAAATCTGCCACTATCGGCAAGAAGCTTGAAAAAGCAGAGCTAAAATTTACCCAAGGTCGAATCAGCCCGGATGGAAATATAAGGTTTTCTGAAGATGAAAGCCGCTTGTTTTTTGGAGTAGCACCGGATTATGTAGACTATGCTTATGCCAATGATACGACGATCCTGGATGAGGAAAGAGTGAGTTTGGATATCTGGGGCTGGCAGGATGCAGAGATTCAACCCATGCAGTTGAAAAACAAATCCCAAGAGGAGAAAAAGACCTATTGGTCAGTTTTGGATCTGAAATCCGGATTGGTGACCCAATTGGCCACGCCTGAGGTGGATAATATTTCACTGGAGAATAAAATCAAGCATGATGTTGCCTTGGCCTCTTCTGATCAAGCTTATCGCCGAAACTACAGCTGGGATATCCAGATCGGAAGAGATTTGTATCTGGTAGATTTCAAAACTGGAAATAAGACCTTGATTGAGAAAAATGCATCCGGATTCGCCAGACTGTCTCCTGAGGCAAAATATGCCTACTGGTATGATGGTCGGGATAGCAGTTGGGTGGCGTATGATTTGGCCGCAAAAAAGAAAATAAACCTGACCAAAAGCCTCCCTGTAGATTTTTATGAGGGGTTGCATGATTCACCTTCTTTGCCCGGAAGCTATGGCAATGCCGGCTGGCTGGCTGGCGATGCAGCGTTTTTGGTGTATGATCATTTTGATGTATGGAAAATAGACCCCAAAAATCCTTCCGCTGCAGTGAATTTGACCTTGGGAGAAGGGAGAAAAAATCAGATTGTTTTCCGAAGAGAAAGCCTTGAATTTGACGAACGAGCCATTGATCCCAAATCACCATTGATCCTCTCGGCATTTCATGAAGTCAGCAAGGATGCCGGCTTTTATGAAGGCGATATCCTGGGAAAAAATGCTCCAAAACAATTGATCATGGCTCCTGCGAGTTTCAACGGCTTCACGAAAGCCAAAGAATCTTCTCAGGCCATAGTCCGAAAAAGTACTTACACCGAAAACCCGGATCTGTATCTGACTGATTTGAATTTCAACGATTTGACCAAAGTTTCAGATCTGAATCCTCAGCAAGCTGGAATCAAATGGGGTAGTGTCGAACTGATATCCTATCTGACCACTGACGGAGATCCATTGCAGGGATTGCTCTTCAAGCCGGAAAACTTCGATCCTTCCAAGAAATACCCGATGATGGTGTATTTCTATGAGCGCAACAGCGACGGGTTGCACAATTACCGCACTCCTGCACCAAGCCGCTCGACGATCAATATTCCGTATTTCGTGAGCAATGATTATTTGGTTTTTGTACCTGATATCAAATACGAAATCGGTCTACCAGGCCCGAGTGCATTCAATTGCATTATTCCGGGCGTTCAGGCAGTGATTGCCAAAGGTGGTGTAGATACCGAAAATATGGCTATCCAAGGCCAAAGCTGGGGAGGTTACCAAGTGGCTTACCTGATTACTCAGACGAATATGTTTAAGGCTGCTGGAGCTGGCGCACCGGTGGTCAACATGACTTCGGCCTACGGCGGGATTCGATGGGGAACAGGCATGAGCCGGATGTTCCAATACGAGCAGACACAATCCCGAATTGGAGGGACTCTATGGGAAAAGCCCTTGTATTATCTGGAAAATTCTCCACTGTTTATGATGGATCGGGTGCAAACTCCCGTTCTGATCATGCACAACGACGAAGATGGGGCTGTGCCTTGGTACCAAGGGATCGAGATGTTTATGGCACTGAAAAGATTGAATAAGCCGGCTTGGCTGCTTCAGTACAATGGGGAGGACCATAACTTGACCCAGCGAAAGAATGCCAAAGATCTTTCTGTTCGATTGAGCCAGTTTTTCGATCACTACCTTAAAGGCGCTCCTGCGCCACTTTGGATGAGCGAAGGGCTTCCCGCTGTGGAGAAAGGCAAGACCCTGAAATATGAGTTAGGCAACTAAAGGAAAGCCCCGGATTCTTCAGAACCCGGGGCTTTTTCAAATTTCAAGTCTCAAATCTCATATCCATCAAACTGCCACTGCAGCTTTGATATGAGGGTGTGGATCATATCCCACCAATTCAAAATCCTCGTACTTGAATCCGAAGATATCCTTCACCTCAGGATTGATTTTCATAGTAGGCAAAGGACGAATGTCCCGGCTAAGCTGAAGTTCAGTTTGCTCCAGATGATTCAAGTATAAATGAGCGTCTCCAAAGGTATGGATAAACTCACCCGGCTCAAGATCACATACTTGGGCGATCATCATCGTGAAAAGGGCATAGGAGGCAATGTTGAAAGGAACTCCCAAAAAGACATCAGCACTTCTCTGATATAGCTGGCAGGATAATTTCCCTTCAGCTACATAAAATTGAAACATGGTGTGGCAGGGAGGCAAGGCCATTTGATCCACATTTGCCACATTCCAGGCACTGACCAAGTGCCTTCTGCTGTCCGGCTTGGTTTTGATTTGATGGATCAGGTTTTTGATCTGGTCGATTTCCCCGCCCTTGCCATCAGGCCAATGTCTCCATTGATAGCCGTAAACAGGACCAAGGTCTCCGTTTTCATCCGCCCACTCATCCCAAATGGACACCCCGTTTTCCTTGAGCCAATTGATATTGCTATCTCCCCTCAAAAACCACAATAATTCGATGATGATGGAGCGTAAGTGAAGTTTTTTGGTGGTGACTACCGGGAATCCATCGGCTAAGTTAAACCTCATCTGATGACCAAAGATGCTCAAGGTACCTGTTCCGGTCCGGTCAGATTTCTTCACTCCTTCGCGAAGGATTCTTTTCATCAAATCGTGATACTGCTCCATTTTTTTTCTTGACAATTATTGCCGGCAAGATACCAAGTTCACTGAAAAATTGGAATCCCATTCCAACAAAGATCAGCTCAATCGATTTATATTGTCTGACGATCTTCTTCAAAATAATTTACTTTGTCCAAAAGCATGTTTACAAAGGACGCTGCGAATTTTCTTTTTGGCTTTGCCTTGTTGGTGTCCTTCCTTTTGGTCCTGTTAGGCCCAAAACTTAGGTTTGATTACGATTTTGAGCAGTTTTTTCCTGAATCGGACGAGGATTTGACGTTCTATAGGGAGTATTCCCTGGCCTTTGGAACCGACAACGATTACCTGCTGCTGGCTTTTGAAAAGGAAGAAAAGGAAAGCCTTTCTGAATTTATGGTAAACCTCCGCCGACTTCAGGAAAATCTGGAATCCCTGCCAGCTGTGGATACCGTTTTGAGCGTTTGGGATATTCAAAAACCGATCATTGGACTTTTTGGGCTGAGGACTGTCCCTGCATTTGAAATAAATCAAGAGGAGATCAACTGGAATGTAAATCCGGTGGATCTGAAAGGTAAGTTTTCTTCAAAAAATGGTGAAGCTTGGTTGCTTTTGTTGAAGAATAATCCGGGAATGAGCAAAGTAGCGGGTGATTCTTTATATCGTCAAATCACTCAAGAAATCAACTCTTCCCCACTTCATCTCAGCGCAGTGGCCGGAAAAATTCAGACCCAAGGGGATTTTGTCTCCTTGATGCAGCAAGAGTTTGGGATGTTTTTCGCGCTTTCTCTTTTGCTGATGTTGGGGTTGTTGATCCTTGTGTTTCGGACCTGGTGGGGAGTTTTGATCCCGGTTCTGGTCCTTGGGATTGGCGTAATTTGGGCATTTGGTTTCATACTGGGTTTAGGAAAAAGTCTCGCCTTGATGTCTGTCATGCAGCCCACCATATTTCTGATCGTCGGGCTCAGTGCCTTGATTCATATTTTTATTCATTTCCAGAAAAAAAGAAAATTAGGGATTGCTCATGAACAGGCCGTAAATCAGAGTTTTCAAGAGCTTTTCGTTCCTGTTTTTCTGACCATCCTGACTACATCCTTGGGATTTTTCTCACTGTGGTTTACCACAATTCCAGCTTTGAAAGATTTTGGCCTAACCACCGGATTGGGGATTTTGGTGGTTTTTGGTGCCATTTTGGGCTTTGGGCCGTTTTTATTGTACCGGTTAGGTGCAAAGTCCAATGGGGCAGGCTTGCCCAACAAAACCGGTTTAATGATGCCTGCAATTTTCCAATGGATTTTGGGAAATAGAAAATGGATTCCCTGGGCATTTTTGGGCCTTTCGACGGTAGGAGTCTGGGCTGGCACCCAAATACCGATTAATGGGTTCCTTTTGGACAATTTACCTGAGGACCATCCTATTCAGCAGGATTTCATTTTTTTTGACCAACAGTTTGGGGGATCCAATCCCCTCGAAATTTCTTTGGAAACCGGTTCAAATTCAGAGTCGCTTTTGACATACGATGTTCTTCGAGAGGCTGAAAAGGTAGAGCAAAAGCTTCGGGAGATTTTTCCTCAAGCGGAGTTTATTTCTCCGGTTACCCTGGTCAAGGTGCTCAATCAGGCTCAAAATCAAGGTTCCGCTAAGGCGTTTTCCTTTCCTTCACCGGGTCAATTTATCCGGATGAAAAGCTACCTGGACCAATTTATCCGTCGAAGCGGAAAGGAAGTGTTGGCTGAAAATCGAAAGTGGGGGAGAATTGGGGGCAGAGTACCTGATTTGGGAACCCTCCAAATGGAGCAAAAGCGGAATGAGTTCTTCGCCTTTGTAGAAAAGGAAATCAACCCGGCACTTCTGAAAGTCCGATGGACCGGTACTTCTTACTTGATCGACCAAGGTCATCAGACAGTAACCCAACAAATGGCCAGGGGCTTAGGAGTGGCCTTTCTCTTGGTGGGCTTGATTGCAGGGGTTCTTTTTCGGTCTTGGAGAATATCTTTCATTTTATTGATTCCCAATGTAGTTCCCCTGCTTTGGATGCTTGGATTGATGTATGTTCTCGGGGTGGAGTTTAAGTTGACAACGGCCATCCTTTTCACAGTAGCATTCGGCATTGCAGTGGATGACAGCATTCATTTCATGACCCGACTGAGGATGGAAATGAGTAAGGGGAAAAGTTTGTTTTATGCCTTGAAAAGAACATTTCTGGAAACTGGAAAAGCATTGATCTGGACCACAGTGATTCTTGTTGCCGGATTCTCCTTGTTTCTTTTTTCCAGCTTTGGTGTTACCTATTATTCTGGCTTGCTGATTGGAGCTACCTTGATTTTTGCCTTGGTGGCGGATCTAATATTACTTCCGGTTTTGCTTTTTCCCATGAAAAAAGTCTGGGAGAAAAAGCAGAGTAAAGGAATTTATTCAGGCAGTTGAAAAGTTGCCGAAACAGGATAGTGATCGGAATAGTCCACTTCCCGATGCGTATGAAAATAGACGGGCTTTAACTCCGGGCTAGCAAAAATATGATCAATGCGAAGGAAAAACAGAATTCGGTTAAAGGTAAATCCAAAGCCGTTTCCTGCTAACTCAAAGGCATTTTTCAGTTTTTGACTGAGTTTGAAATAGGCATAGGAATATGGGATTTCATTCAAGTCGCCCATCAAAATGACCGGGTGGGGACTATTGCTCAGGTGCTCGAACAAAATTTCCAATTGCTCGGCTCGGGCCATACTGCCCCGGTGAAGTTTTCCAAGTGTTTTACGGTAGACTTGTTTGGCTTGGTCATAATTATCCAAAGCTTCTGCCTGAATTGCCATGGATTCCAGGTGGGTGTTGTAAATTCTGAGGGTATCCGAACCTACCCGGATATCTGCAAAAATCGCCCCGTTGGAATATTTGGTGTCAAAAACGACTCCCTCATGGACTATTGGGTATTTGGAGAAGATCGCCATACCTATCGACCGTCTGGTTTTATTGCCTTCTCCGGATTGGTAACTGTACTCATATTCCCCGTCCTTGCTCAGGATTTTAAGGGAGTTTTTGGCAGGGGAGGTGTTGTCCTGATAAAATTCCTGAAACGCTTTTACATCCGCAGGGTGGTCTCTCAACCAAGTATAAATATTGGGGTCGAATTCACCGGTAATGCTTCTTTTGTAATCGAACATGTGTGCATTGTAGGTTAATACCCGGAGGCCTTCCTCATTTTCAGAAGAAGGATGAAATTGGTAAGTGATCAGAAAAAACCTGTAGCCAATTAGTAAGGCCAAAAGGGGGATAAAGGCGGTTTTCTTCCAAGAAATGGCCAAAATGATGAAAAGAATACTATTGACCACCAACACCACCGGAATCATGAAAGGCAATAGTCCTACGTAGGGGAAATTTGTCGGAGAGACCAAAACACTCAGATAGAGGGTCATGGTTACCAAAAAGACTATCCAGCTGATATATTTCATGAAAAATAATAGTGGTTTGGATTTCGTGTGCTTCTTTGGGCAATTTTAGGTCCAAAATACATAATATTCAATGTTGATTATTTGAGGGGCATCCTGGGGGAAAATACGGCGGAAAGATAGATTCGTTTCTTTTGGCCTCTTGTTTGATTTGAATCCAATAACTTACCTTTACGTAAATACCCTATCGTCTATCTTTAATCACCGACATGAAAAAGAAAATTTTGTTAGCCTTAGCAACCTCAGCCCTTGTGGTATTTTATGGTTGTAACTCCAAGAATTCAGAGTCTACGGAAGCGGAAGAAACCACAGAAGCGGCTTCTGCAGAGGAAGAAGAAAAAAGACCCAGTCCATTGGAGGTTAAAGAGGGAACTATCGGCTCTAAGTCGATTAAAGTCCAATATGGTTCTCCTTCCGTGAAGGGACGAACTCTTTGGGGTGATTTGGTGCCCTACAATGTGGTGTGGAGAACTGGTGCGAATGAGGCGACATTCATCGATATTCCTCAGGACATCACCGTGGAAGGAAAGCCCTTGGCAGCAGGAAAATATTCCTTGTTCACCATTCCGAAAGAAACCGGAAAATGGACCGTAATACTCAATTCTGATTGGAATCTTGAACATGGGCATTTTCAGTATGACGAAAAAAATGATGTGCTCAGGGTAGAAGTAACCCCGATCTGGGAAGAAACTTCCACAGAACGGCTTACCATCGATGTGGAAAGCCCGGGATTAGTCATCCGTTGGGATAAATTGAAACTTCCAATTACGATTCAATAGCTACACTACTCCCCGGAACTTTCGGGGAGTTTTTATTTCCAGATTATTTTTTTTTAGTTTTCCTATCTAGATCCTGAAATCTCAATCTGGATTTTTGGGTCTAAGGAAATATCACCCCTAGAAATCTTATGAAGTTTATTTCCTTTTTCCTGGCATTCCTGATTACTGCCGCTTTGGCCATAGTCATTTCCATTCCTATCAAGCAGATACCTCCCCTTGCTCCATTATTGGATCCTCATCATGGATTTTGGCAAAACACACTCAGCGAGGATCAACTTGCAAAGGAGGAAATTTCTCTAAAAAACCTATCTGCGCCGGTTGAAGTCGTTTACGATGAAAATCTGATCCCTCATATTTTCGCCGAAAATGAAGAGGATTTGTATCGGGCTCAGGGGTATGTCACGGCACAGCATAGATTATGGCAAATGGAATTTCAAACCATGGCCGCAGCCGGAAGAATTTCCGAAATCGTAGGGCCAATGGCCCTGGACCTGGACCGGATGACCAGGAGAAAGGGCTTGGCTTTTGGAGCTGAGTTGGGCTTGAAATTCCTCCGGGAAAATGATCCCAAAACCTTGGCATTGGTGGAAGCTTACGCAGATGGTGTCAATCAATACATCGATCAATTGACCCCGGCCAGACTTCCTGTGGAATATAAAATATTAAACTACCGTCCGGAGCCATGGTCAGCTTTCAAATCGCTGTTGCTCCTCAAGTATATGTCTGATATGTTGGTAGGAGATCGGGATCTGGAATTTACCAACCTGAGGGCTATTCTTGGGGAGTCTAAGCTCAACAAACTTTTTCCGGAATTCCCCAAGGACAATGATCCTGTCATCGAAGCAAGCCGGGTTTGGGATTTTTCTCCCATTTCTGTTACCCTACCTGACAGTATCGCTTACCCCAATGAACCCTTGATTACAGCTCCCCTTCCTCAGCCTGTGGAAGGTACCGGATCCAACAATTGGGCTGTAGCCGGTAAAAAGACCAAAAATGGAAATCCAATCTTAGCCAATGATCCTCACTTAAGCTTGAATCTTCCTTCCCTATGGTATTCCATGCAGCTGACTACTCCTGAGCATTCCGTCAAAGGAGCCACTTTGCCCGGAGCTTTGGGAGTTATTTCTGGATTTAATGAAAACATCGCCTGGGGAGTTACGAATGCGACCAAGGATGCCAGAGATTGGTATAAAATCAGCTTCCAGGATGAGGGCAGAAAAGCGTATAAGTTTGGGGACGAGTGGAGACCTACCCAAGAAAGAATCGAAGAGATAAAAATCAAAGGAGAGAAGCCTTTTTTAGACACAGTCATCTATACCCACTATGGGCCAGTGGTCTATGACCGGAGTTTTAGGGGGGATCGCCAGGATGTGAATTTCGCGCTGAAGTGGACCGTTCATGAAGGTTCGAATGAGCAAAGGACATTTTTAGAGATGAACAAGGCAAAGAACTACGCAGACTATAATTCCGCCTTGGATCATTATTCAGCGCCTGCTCAGAACTTCGTTTTTGCTTCCAAATCCGGCGATATCGCCATGAGAATTCAGGGAAAATTCCCGCTCAAATGGAAAGGGCAGGGGAAATTTTTCATGGATGGAGCCAATCCCAAAATGGAATGGCAGGGATATATTCCCAATTCCCAAAATCCGAGCACACTGAATCCCGAGCGGGGGTTTGTTTCCTCAGCCAACCAGCACCCCGTCGATCCTTCTTATCCGTATTATGTTTTTGACAATTCCTATGAACATTATCGAAACAGAAGGATCAACAACAGACTAAGGGAAATGGAGCAGATCACGGTGGAGGATATGAAATCTCTTCAATTCGATGATTATAATCTTCAGGCTTCGGAAGCTTTGCCGTTGATGATCAACTATTTGGGAGTCCACAAAGCCGGTACTCCGGAAGCTGAGAAATATTTAAAAGAGCTCGGGGAATGGAATTATATGGCTGCGCCAAATCAAAAGGCCCAAACCTTGTATTCAATTTGGTTTGCTGAAACGGCAGAAAGCATTTGGCAAGAATTAAGAAGCTACGAAGCGCCCCTTCTTTCTCCAAACTCCTATCAAACCATTCAACTTATGTCAAATTCACCCAAGGATTCTGTGTTTGATATCCGAAATACTCCGACATTGGAAACGGCCGAATACCACGTAAGAGCAGGATTTGACTCTCTTCTGGTTGCCATGAAAAAGTGGGAAGAGACAGAAGGGGATTACTCTTGGGCCAATTATAAAAAGACATCCATCCAACACTTGGTGCCTAATTTCAAATCCTTCTCGGTGAGCAACATCTACACAGGAGGAGGATCAGGAATGGTCAATGCTACAGGAAGCCGCCATGGAGCTAGCTGGAGAATGGTGGTGGAATTGGGTGAGGAAGTTCAGGCTTTTGGCATTTATCCGGGAGGTCAATCTGGCAATCCTGGAAGTAAATTTTACGCCAATTTCATTTCAAAATGGGCGAATGGAGAATACCTGAATTTTAATCTTCGGACTCAGGACCAATCAGAAGGAGTACTATTTCAAACCCGCTTAAAGTAATTTCACATGAGATTTATTCTATTGACCATTGTCGTGGTACTGTTAGTGGTTTTTCTAGGACCTCTCGTACCCTATTGGGTTTTGATGATCGGAGTTGGGATTCTCAGTGCCCTGATCCTACCGACGGGATTCGGAGGGTTCATGGGAGGGGGATTAGGCATGGGATTTTCCTGGATTGGAATCAGCATTTACCTTGGACTTACTACGGCGAGTCCTCTTCCGGATAAAATGGGAGAGCTTTTTGGAGGTGTTTCAGGAATGACTTTGGTGGGTATAGTCGGGGTATTGGGGTTTTTATTGGGAGGATTTAGTGGGCTTTCGGGGGTTCTATTTCGAAAAATGATCACCCCAAGGGCAAAGAATATCTATAGAGGTTCATAACTACATTTTTGAGCAGTTTTTTACACCAAAAAATGTTCATTTGTTTTTCCAATTTCCTATAATGAGTACCTTTGTTACTCATTATTTCGGGATTTTTTATGTTAGAATCTTTGATCACGTCCAAGACCAGGCTTAGGCTATTGGTAAAGTTTTTTGTCAACTCTCAGAATCATAGTCATTTAAGGGGGCTTGCTGAGGAATTTGGGGAGTCCACCAATGCCATTCGCAAAGAGCTGAATAACCTGACTCAGGCAGGAATTTTGGTCAAGCATTCAGACAAGAATAAAATAGAATATCAAGCAAACGTCAAGCACCCTTTCTTTACCAATATCCGGGACATTATCCGAAAATATTTGGGACTGGATATGCTTTTGGAGCAAATCTTGGAAAGAATGGGAGAAGTGGAGCAGGTAGTGCTGACTGGAGATATAGCCAGGGGTAGCGATACGGGTACGATTGACGTATTGGTGACCGGGACAAATCTGAATGATGAATACATCAGTCACTTGACCAAAAGGATAGAGCAGCTGATCGATCGCAAGGTCCTATTTACCTTGGCTACCGGAAGAATTTCTTCCGGAGGCCTAATCCTGTTTGACCGTCAGGCAGGAGTTTGATTTTTTTTACAATAATAATTGCTTCGGTAGGTTCTAAATGGGACTGAAAGGGCGAAGCTGTATCTAGATAGACGTTATGTTAGGGAAATTTTGCAACTTTGAAACCTTGAATTTGGAATTGAAAAGCAACCTTATTTATCCATTTGTTTTGAAAAAATTTTTGGTATTTATCCTGGTCTTTTTAGGATTGGGACTTCTTGGATTTGCCCAGAGTCTGAGCAATTTAAGTACTCTAAAGGTGGACAATCTTTCGGATGCCCAGATCGAGCAGTTGATCAAAAGAGCTGAAGCGAGCGGGTTGACCAGTTCCCAGTTGGAATCTCTGGCACAGGAGCAGGGATTGTCTCCGATTGAAGCTGCCAAGTTGAGGGAAAGAATATATGGCCTCAATAGAAGAGCTTCAGGATCAAGCACCGCATCTTCATCGGGTGTGAGGACCTATTCAGGAGATCTCAACCAAGGCAAGGATCCATTTGATTCAATCCGTCGGGCGGATCCGTATTATGACCTTACTCCATTTCAGAAGAAGATTTTTGGTTACAAATTGTTTCATAACCGAAATCTGGATTTCAACCCCAGCTTGAATATCCCTACCCCCCAAGGATATGTGATCGGGGGAGGAGACCAAATGCTCATTGATGTGTACGGGGTGTCCCAGCAATCCTATGACCTCACAGTCACTCCTGAAGGAAGAATTTTGATCCCGAATGTGGGAGTGATCCAGGTAGGTGGAAGTACCATCGAGGCGGCTACCGTAAGGATCAAATCTGCCCTGAGTAGGATATATTCCGGGCTTTCCGGAAATAATCCCAATACATTCCTGGAAGTTAGAATTGGAAATATCAGATCCATTAAAGTTTCCATGGTGGGTGAGTTGAGTATGCCTGGAACTTACACCTTACCGTCTTTTGCCACGGTATTCAACGGATTGTTTGCAGCGGGTGGACCCAATGAAAATGGGGCTTTTCGAAACATCCAAGTCTATCGGGATAGCAGACTGGTGGCTACAGTGGATATCTATGCTTTTTTGGCCAAAGGGGACCAAAGCTTCAATATCACTCTACAGGACAATGATGTGGTGATAGTGCCTCCAGTGCAGTCTAGGGTAGAAATATCCGGTCCAGTGCGTAGAGAGGGATATTTTGAGGTCAAACCAGGTGAGCATCTGACGGATTTGTATGTCTATACCGGTGGATTTTTGCCCAATGCCTATCGGGAAAGAGTGACCGTGAGAAGGATTGAGGACAAAGACAAGAAGATTTTTGATGTCACACGAAGCGAATTTGATTCGTTTACACCTCAGGATGGGGATGAAATATTGATCAGTGAATCCCTGACCAGATTCTCCAATAGAGTCCAGATCGAAGGGGCTGTGTTTAGGCCGGGGGAATATTCTCTCGAAGAGGGAAATCTTACTGTCAAACAGTTGATTGAAAAGGCAGAAGGACTGAGGCCAGAGGCTTTTGCCAATCGTGCCACTATTTACAGGACCAATTCCGATTTGACTTTAGGAGCTGAATCATTGGATTTGGAGGGGATTCTCAATGGAAATTCTCCTGATGTTACTCTCAAGAATGAGGATTTATTATTTATTCCAAGCAGGTATGATATCCAGGAGGAATTGTATGTGAAAATCTCAGGTGAAATAAATACTCCAGGCACCTATCCCTATGCCTCTTCGATGACTGTGGGGGATTTGATTTTAAGATCTGGTGGGTTTTTGGAATCGGCTACAAATTCCTCAATCGAGATCGCAAGAAGGATCAGAAATGCTACTTCACCCGGTCGGATCGCTGAGATCATCACGCTGAATATCAGCCAGGATTTGACCTTGTCGGAGGCAGAGAAAAATTTGCCTTTGGAGGCCTTTGACCATGTTTTTATTCGAAGAAGGCCTGGGTTTGAAAGAGAACAACTCGTGAAAATATCTGGAGAAGTAATTTATCCCGGAGAATTTGCCCTGGCCGGAGCAAACGAAAGAATTTCTGATGTGGTGAAAAGGGCTGGGGGATTGACCCAATTTGCCTATCCAAAAGGAGCAAACTTGATCCGAAGAACCATATACTACAAGGGAGTTTCTGAGGAAAAAATGAGAGAGATAACCTTGGATGAAATCAGGGCTCGACTGGATCCCGAGAAAAACAGAAATGGCAATGAGGCCGAAAATTTGCTCTTCGAAAGATTGGATAAAAAACTTGCGGAGATTGAAGCCAAGCGGATTGAAGAAGAATTGAGGCAGGAGCGTGCCAGACTCAACCAGTTTTTCAGGTCCGATAGCGTGCTCTTGGATTCAGCAACCAATGCTCTGAGACTGAAAGAGCAGGATTTGGTGGGCATTGACCTGGAAGCGATTTTAGCAAATCCCGGAGGACCTGAGGATTTGATTCTCCAGGAAGGAGATATTATTCAAATACCGAAACAGCTTCAAACAGTAAGAATGATTGGCGAAGTATTGTTGCCAACTACCACCCGATATGTTCGAAATCAAGGCCTTAAAGGATATATCTCCAAAGCAGGAGGATTTACCGAAAATGCCAGGCGAAGCAAGACTTATGTGATTTATGCCAATGGGGATGCCCGTAGAACCCATTCATACCTGGGACTCAAATTTTACCCTTCTCTGGAGCCAGGAGCTGAAATTGTAGTTCCTGAAAAACCCAGAAGGGAACGCATCACCGCTGGGGCATGGATTGGTATTGCGTCAAGCTTGGCCACAGTCGCTATTCTAGTCCAGACTTTGGTCAATAATTCTAACTAATTAAATTTTATGAAAATTGCTGTAGTAGGAACAGGCTATGTGGGCTTGGTTTCAGGTGCATGTTTTGCGGATGTGGGGATTGAGGTTACCTGTGTGGACATTGACCAGAAAAAAATCGACAAACTCAGAAATGGGATTATGCCGATTTATGAGCCTGGCTTGGAGGAAATTGTAGTCCGGAATTATAAAAGTGGCCGCCTTCATTTCAGCACGGATCTTGGAGAAGCTATTCAAGGAGCAGAAGTCGCCTTCATTGCAGTGGGTACGCCTCCGGGTGAGGATGGTTCTGCGGATTTGAAATATGTTTTGGCTGTTGCGGAAGAAATCGGTACAAAAATGACCGATTACATCGTGGTAGCGACCAAGAGTACAGTTCCAGTGACTACCGGCGATAAAGTGAGAGCTACCATCAAAGCCGCTTTAGAAAAAAGAGGTTCAGATTTGCCTTTTGCAGTAGCATCCAATCCGGAATTTCTGAAAGAAGGTGCCGCAGTGGAGGATTTTTTGAGACCTGACCGAATCGTGATCGGGGTGGATGACGAGCGAGCTGAGAAAATCATGCAACGTCTCTACAAACCTTTTCAGCTCTCCGGCGAACGAATTATCTATATGGATATTCCTTCAGCGGAAATGACCAAGTACGCAGCTAATGCCATGCTGGCTACCAAGATTTCCTTCATGAACGACATAGCCAATCTTTGTGAAAGAGTAGGAGCAGACGCGACAATGGTGCGAAAAGGGATAGGCTCCGATCCTAGAATCGGAACCAAGTTTATCTATCCCGGAGTGGGTTACGGGGGATCATGCTTTCCGAAAGATGTCAAAGCCATCATCAAAACAGCCAAGCAATACGGATACGATTTGAGAGTTTTGCAGGCGGTGGAAGATGTCAATGAAGACCAGAAATATATTTTGGCCAATAAAGTAAAAGCCCATTTTGGAGAAGATCTTTCCGGAAAGACATTTGCCATGTGGGGTCTGAGTTTCAAGCCCAACACGGATGATATGCGGGAGGCTCCAGCTGCAGTGATTATTGATGAGCTTCGAGCTGCAGGCGCGCAAGTTAGAGCCTATGATCCGGTGGCAATGGAAGAAGCAAAAGAACATTATATCTTTGACAAAGTGACTTACTGCAAGGATGCCTATGATGCATGCGTAGATGCCGATGCCTTGCTCTTAGTCACAGAATGGTCTGAATTTAGAATTCCTAGTTGGGATGCAATTGGGAAATTATTGAAAAACAAGGTGGTATTTGATGGCAGAAACATCTATGATCGAAAATACCTTGCAACGCTTGGATTTACCCATTACGGAATTGGGCTCAAATAAGCTGAGAATAGGGTGATAATCGCGGGAGCAGGGGGACATAGTTTGGAAGTCTTGGCTTTGATTCAAGGCTCCTATTCTTTTAGGGAACTTGCTTTTTATGATGAAATTCCCAGAGGATTGGATTCCCTTAATCGATTCCAGATTTTGAAGACAAAAGACGAAGTTCGAGAGAAATTTCAATCCAATCCCGAATTTTGCCTGGGAATTGGAAATCCAAGTTTGAGAGAGAAATTTGATCGGGAGTTTACAGATCTGGGAGGAGAACTAACACCAATACTTGCTCAATCCAGCGTGATCCAAAGTGAAGCAAAATTCGCTGATGTCTTGTCCTTTGGGTTTATTGGTCCAAAAGTAAACCTAGGCAGGGGAGTTTTGGTAAATACCAGGGCGAGTATTCACCATGAATGTGAAATTGGGGAATATTCTGAAATTGGACCCGGAGCAATTCTTTTGGGAAAAGTGAAAATTGGGAAAAAATGCAGAATAGGGGCAGGAGCTGTTATTCTTCCGGGAATTACCCTTGGAGATGAGGTCGTAGTGGGAGCAGGGGCAGTGGTGACAGCAAATATGGAGTCATCAGTGGTTGTGGCCGGAGTTCCTGCAAAAAAGATAAATCAAGGCTAAGGATGGATTCAGAAGACAAATCAGCTCAAGATCAGGTTACACTGAACTATTTATTGTTAATCCAGGAGGTATTTTCGAACAGGAAAGTTCTCTTTATTGGTGCAGGAATTGGGTTATTTCTTGGGATTTTGGTTGCCTTTACCACTCCAAAGGAGTATCAGGCTTCCTCGTATATTCTACTTGAGTCAGACTCGGGATCTTCTAGCCTTGGACAGTTAGGTGCATTTGCAGGATTGGCAGGGATTAATATGCCCCAGTTTCAATCTGGTCAATTGGCACTTACACCTGAGATATTTCCGGATGTGATTCAAAGCCGGGATTTTCTTTTGGAAATCTCGAAGGAGAAATTTGCTTTCGAAACCCGGGAAGGGGAGGTTATTTCTTTGGAAGAATATTACTTCGAAGAAAAGCCGGGAAACATTGTCAAAAAGACACTTAATTTCATCATTTCTATACCTGCAATTATCGCCAGTTGGTTTGATTCCCCGGATCCAATCCCAAGTACTATTCCAGATGAAGGAACTGATTCAGTGAAGCCAGCCTATTTAAACCTTTCTGGAAAAGAAATATTCTCAATCGGAGAGCTTAAAAAAAGGATCGAAATAGAGCAAAAAGGAAAGATGATTCGACTGAATGTCATGATGCCGGAGCCGTTGATCGCCGCTCAGGTAAATGCCATGGTGTTGGATATGTTGATTACCTACGTTACGGAATACAAAGTAGGAAAGCAGAAAAGAAACATTGAGTTCATTGAAGAAAGGGTGGCAGAGACCGAGCAGAAATTTTCCGAAGCCCAAATGCGATTGGCATCATTCAGAGATTCCAACCAGGGAATTATTTCCCAGAGGGTTCGCACTAGGGAGGAACAGTTGGAGTTTGAATTTAATATTGCCTACAATGTATATAACTCGCTAAAGCAAGAACTCGAACAGGCAAGAATCCAGTTAAAAAAGGAAACTCCCATCTTTACTCCCTTGGAGAGAGCTACGCTACCTTTAGGAGCAGCAAAGCCAAACAAGCCTCTTATTTTGATTTTCTCCCTGTTCTTCGGACTGTTTTTAGGTGTCCTTTTCAATTTATACAACATATTAATCAAGACTATTCATTAAGATTTTGATGAAAAATATTCAAATGGTCGATCTCAGAGCTCAATTTGAGCAGATTGAAGAAGAGATTAATCAAGCCATTCAGGGGGTACTGTCTAGTACCGCCTTTATCAATGGTCCGGAAGTCAAATTATTTGCCGCGGAACTAGAAGCGTATACGGGAGCAAAGCATGTCATCCCTTGCGGGAATGGAACAGATGCTCTTCAGATCGCAATGATGGCCTTGGGTTTTCAGCCGGGTCAAGAAGTTATCGTCCCTACTTTTACCTATGTAGCCACCGTTGAAGTTATTGCACTCCTGGGTTTAAAACCCAAATTTATAGATGTTTTGCCGGGAACGTTTGAACTGGATCCCAGCCAATTGGAAAAAGTAATTGGGCCTAATGTCGTGGGGATTGTACCTGTTCATCTATATGGACAATGCTCCAACATGGAAGTGATTTTGAACTTTGCAGAAAAACATGGGCTGAAAGTTATCGAAGATACAGCTCAAGCGATCGGGGCATCCTATACTTTCTCGGATGGGAAAAAAATGCAAGCCGGAACAATGGGGCATGTAGGAACCACCTCTTTTTTCCCATCTAAAAATCTGGGCTGCTATGGAGATGGAGGTGCCATGTTTACCAATGATTCTGAGTTAGCTGAAAAGCTACGAATGATTGCCAACCATGGTCAAAAACGAAAGTATTACCATGATTCCATAGGAGTAAATTCCAGACTGGATACCCTTCAAGCTGCTATATTGAGAGTGAAATTACCTCATTTGGATCGCTATTCTGCTTCGAGGAATCAGGTAGCAGAAAAGTATGACCTGGCTTTTAAAAATCATCCCAACATCCAAATACCGGAACGAGCAGCAAATTCTACCCATGTTTTTCATCAATACACCGTGAAAATTAAAAACGCCTCCAGGGATGAATTGAAAGCCTTTTTGCAGGAAAATGGAGTTCCTTCTATGGTGTATTATCCCGTTCCACTACATCTCCAGAAAGCGTATTTGGACTATGGGTATCAAAGGGGAGATTTTCCAGTTGCCGAGCAGCTTTGTGAACAAGTGCTTTCATTTCCGATCCATACAGAGATGAACTTTGAAGAGCAAGATTATATCATTTCTACCATTTTAAACTTTTTCCAGCCATGAAAGACTATTTCGCCCATGAAACTGCCGTCATCGATGAGGGATGTGAGATTGGGAAAGGAACCAAAATTTGGCATTTTTCTCACATTATGCCCCAGTGCAAAATCGGAGAAAATTGCAACATCGGACAGAATGTGGTGATTTCTCCGGAGGTGGTTTTGGGAAAAAATGTGAAAGTCCAAAACAATGTTTCCATTTATACAGGTGTGACCTGCGATGATGATGTGTTTTTGGGTCCCTCCATGGTTTTTACCAACGTTATAAATCCTAGAAGTGCAGTTAACCGCCGTGGTCAATATTCGAAAACCCATGTGGGCAAAGGGGCTTCTATAGGAGCAAATGCCACCATTGTTTGTGGCCATGATATCGGAGCCTATGCTTTCATCGGAGCGGGGGCAGTAGTGACCAAAACCATCCCGGCATATGCATTGGTGGTAGGCAATCCTTCTAAGCAAATTGGTTGGATGAGTGAGTTTGGTCATCGGTTAACCTTTGACGAGAATGGTGAAGCCATCTGCCCGGAATCAGGAGAAAAGTATCACTTGAAAAATGCCGCTGTAATAAAACTTTAACCAATATTTGATTATCCAGAGCTCCTTCTGGTTATCTTAAAATCTTATAATTAAATGAAAAATTTTGCACTGATAGGCGCAGCTGGCTATATAGCTCCCCGACACATGAAGGCAATCAAGGATACTGGAAATGTCCTTTTGGCCTCCTATGATAAATTTGATTCGGTAGGAGTAATGGATAGTTATTTTCCAGATGCTGACTTTTTTACAGAATTCGAGCGATTTGACCGACACGTGGAAAAGCTCAAAAGGAGCCAACAAAAAATCGATTACGTGAGCATTTGCTCCCCGAATTATCTTCACGATTCCCATATTCGGTTTGGTTTGAGAGTAGGTGCTGATGTCATTTGCGAAAAACCCTTGGTATTGAACCCATGGAATATCGAGGCACTCAAAGAGGTGGAAAAAGAACATGGAAAGCAGGTTTTCAATATCCTCCAGTTGAGATTGCATCCGTCGATCATTGCTTTGAAAGAAAGAATTTCCAAAGGCCCAAAGGATAAGATCTACGACATTGATTTAGCCTACATCACATCTCGGGGACATTGGTATTATACCTCCTGGAAAGGGGATATGAGCAAGTCTGGAGGGATTGCTACCAATATCGGAGTGCATTTTTACGACATGTTGGCTTGGGTGTTTGGTCCGGTACAAGCCAATCAAGTCCACATCCATACCCACGATCGTGCAGCTGGCTATCTGGAATTGGAAAAGGCCAGGGTTCGCTGGTTTTTAAGTATCAATGCGGATACATTGCCAGAGGCTGTCAAAGCCAAAGGCGGGAGAACCTTCCGTTCACTTTCCATGGAAGGTGAAGAGATTGAATTCAGTGATGGATTTACAGAATTACACACCCATAGTTATCAGCATATTCTGGATGGACAAGGGTTTGGTTTGGATGAAGCAATTCATAGCATCCAGCTCGTACATGATATCCGGCATATGAAACCTGCCGGCTTGGTCGGGGAGTATCATCCCTTGGCAGCAGGGAAACTTGCCAAACATCCTTTTGAAAACTAATTGAAAACTAATTTTATGGAATTGAAAAATTCAAAAGTCCTCGTCATCGGCGGGGCTGGATTTATCGGAAGTTTTGTTGTCTCTGAGCTCTTGAAGGAGCAAGTGGCGGAAGTTGTGATTTATGACAATTTTGCCAGAGGGAAAAAAGAATACTTAGAAGAACAATTGAAGGATCCGCGATGCAGTATTTTTCCGATAGGGGGAGACGTTCGGGAGATTGATATTCTGGATACCGCGGTGAGAGGGAAAGACTATGTGATCTGTCTGGCTGCCATGTGGCTTTTGCATTGCAAAGATTATCCCCGGACTGCCTTCGACGTGAATATTGCGGGTACATTCAACGTGTTGGAGGCTTGTGTCAAGCATCAGGTGAAAAAACTCATTTGGTCTTCCTCTGCCTCGGTGTATGGCGATGCTGTAGAATTGCCAATGACGGAATCTCATCCATTTAATAACAAGAATTTTTACGGAGCGACCAAAATAGCTGGTGAAGCTATGGCGATGGCCTTCCATGATCGGTATGGATTGGAGGTGATTGGACTACGATACATGAATGTTTATGGTCCTCACCAGGATCAAACAGCCGCCTACACTGGAGTAGTACCTATCATGCTCAATAAAATCGAAGCGAATGAGCCGCCTACTATCAATGGAGACGGTAGCCAAGCGTATGACTTTATTTATGTCGAAGATGTTGCCAGGTGCAACGTACAAGCCTTAAAAAGTGAAGTGAAATTCGGAATGTATAATGTCGGTACAGAGGTACAAACTTCGATTCGAGAGCTTTGCAACCTAATCTTGGAGTTGAAAAATTCCAAGTTGGAGGTAATCTACAGGCCTTATTCTGCAGACGATGCCAGAGCCCTGGTTCAAAACAGAATTGGATCCAGAAAGCGTGCTGAAGAAGAGTTGGGATTTCTTTACAAATACAGCCTTCGGGAAGGTCTCCAAAAATTGATCGATTGGAGAATAGCCACAGGCGTAGATAAAGCCTGATTTTTTCCTTACGCTCAAAAATATTCTAACAATGAGTCTTCTTCAAAAAAGAAATATCCCAATTTCCCTTCCGGTAACCGGCTTGGAAGAGTGGGAAGCAACCAAAGAGCCTTTGATGAGTGGCTGGATTACTTCAGGCCCAAAAGTGCGGGAATTTGAACAATTGTTTGCCCAAAGGCATCAAGTCAAGCATGCACTTGCAGTCACCAGTGCTACTACGGCTTTACATCTCGCATTGGTTGCTCTTGGAGTAGGACCTGGAGACGAGGTAGTTGTTCCTGCCTTTACTTGGGTATCTACAGCCAATGTGGTGCTGTATTGTGGGGCGAAAGTTGTTTTTGTGGATGTGGATCCTTTGACTTTTAACCTGGACCCTTCAGATCTGAATAAAAGAATCACTCCAAAAACCAAAGCGATCATTCCGGTTCATTTATTTGGACTTTGTGCAAACATGGATGAAATCAAAAGAATTGCCGGAAATATTCCTTTGGTGGAAGACGGAGCTTGTGCCGCAGGAGCCGGATACCATGGGAAGCCTGCCGGTGGCTTGGGAACAATCGGGTGCTTTAGTTTTCATCCCAGAAAATCTGTGACCACCGGTGAAGGAGGAATGCTCACCACCAATGATGATGAACTGGCTGAAAAATTGGGAATGCTTCGAAATCACGGGGCCTCTATTTCCGAAGAACAGCGCCACCATGGACCCCGCCCCTATATTTTGCCGGATTTTAATTTGCTGGGCTTTAACTATCGAATGACTGATCTTCAGGGTGCGGTTGGAGTGGTTCAAATCAAAAAATTGGATCAATTTATCCAAGAAAGGGAAAAATGGGCCAATTATTACTCCAAAGAACTGAAGGATATCGAATGGTTGAGAACACCTGAATTTGGGAGTGAATACCAACATGGATGGCAATCATATGTCACCTATGTCCATGAGTCAAAAGCTCCTGCATCCAGAAATGAGATCATGGAAAAACTTCAGGAAATGGGAATTTCCACTCGTCCAGGTACACATGCAGTCCATATGTTGAATTTTTATAAGGAGAAATATCAAATCCAACCAGCGGACTTTCCGGGAGCTCAGGCTGCCAATGATTTCTCGATGGCCATCCCGCTACATAACCGGATGAGTCCGGAGGATTTTGCCTATGTGGTTCAGGCACTCAAGTCTTTGTAAAGAATGTGTGGAATAGTAGGAGTTTTTAATCTTAATGGAGAGCCTTTTGGGCTCTCCGCACTTAAAACTATGAGCCAAAAAATTGCTCATAGAGGTCCTGATGGGGAAGGATATTTCCTTGAAAATCAAATTGCCTTTGCCCACCGGAGACTTGCCATCCTAGATACATCGCCTAAAGGGGCCCAACCGATGACTTCAAAAGATGGAAATTGGGTGCTGGTTTTCAACGGATGTATTTATAACTATTTGGAATTGAAGCAAGAACTTCGATCCAGAGGGCATGAATTCGTCTCTACCACAGACACCGAAGTGATCGTGGAGGGATTGTCGGCTTACGGGCCGGATTTTTTCCAAAGGCTCAACGGCATGTTTGCCATTGGGGCTTGGAACAAAGAAGAACAAAGCCTTTACCTATCCCGGGACCGATTCGGGGTCAAGCCATTATATTATTGGTTTTCGGGAAAAACATTGGTCTTTTCTTCCGAAATCAAAGGAATCATCCATCATCCATCCTTCAAGGTGGAACTAAACAAGGAAGGACTGAACGAATATTTCACCTTCCAAAACATGTTTACCTTCAATACGCTATTTAAAGGCGTGTCAATGCTTCCCCCGGCTAATACAGTCAAGATTACCTCCGAAACCACCCAAATCAGGCATCATTCCTGGTGGGATTATGACTTCTCCAGGCAGGACGATTCGCTAACTTTTGAAGATGCAATTTCTGAAACTGAGCGGCTTTTCAAAAATGCAGTTTCGCGTCAAATGATATCGGATGTACCCGTAGGGTCTTACTTATCCGGCGGAATGGATTCTGGTTCGATTGCAGCTCAGGCTAGCAAACATGTGAAGCGGTTGACCACCTTCACCTGTGGGTTTGATATGAGTGAGGTGACAGGGGTAGAGGCCAACTACGACGAGCGAAGGGATGCCGAATTGATGGCCAATCACTTCAAAACCGAACATTACGAACAGGTACTCAATGCGGGAGATATCCGGTGGTCATTGCCAAGAGTAGTATATCATTTGGAGGATTTAAGGGTGGGCATGTCTTATCCCAACTATTACATTTCCAGATTGGCTTCCAAATTTGTCAAGGTTTGCCTTCAGGGAACGGGAGGGGATGAGTTATTCGGAGGATATCCGTGGAGATACTATCGAATCTTCCGCTCAGTAAGCCAGCGGGAATTTTTTGATCTCTATTATGAATTTTGGCAAAGACTCGTCCCGGATCATCAGCGGGAAAAGCTTTTCATGCCCGATACTCGAATGGAGGTTGATTTCAATCATCCCAAAACGGTTTTCGAGCGTGTCTTCACCTTTAACGACAAGCTGAATTACTCCAATCCTGAAGATCATATCAACAACTCCCTATACTTTGAAGCAAAAACCTTTTTGCCAGGACTCCTCCTCGTGGGAGATAAGCTGAGTATGGCGAATAGTTTGGAAGAAAGATTTCCCTTTTTAGATAATGAGTTGGTGGATTTTGCCCAAAGAATTCCTGTAAAGTATAAGTTGGGTAATTTGGAGCAAATGCTAAAAGTAAATGAAAATGAATTCAAAAAGCGAAGCAAATCCTACCAGGAGTTTGATGATGGGAAAAATGTCTTGAGGAAGGCAATGATGAATTTCATGCCTGAAAAAATCATCAATCGCAAGAAACAAGGATTTTCAGCTCCAGACGAAAGTTGGTACCGGGGAGAAAATGCTGCCTATATCAAAGAGTTGCTTTTGGATAAAAAGACGGTTTCTTCAGAATTTATTAATCCCGAATATGTCAAATTCATCGTCAATGAACATATCAATGAACATGTAAATCACCGACTGTTGATATGGAGCTTTATGAATTTTGAATGGTGGTGTAGAATCTTCCTCAACAATGAGTCTTTCGAATGAATAGAAAAGAAAAGCTAGCTGATCAACCCAAGCTACTGGACCTTCTGCAGCAGCTCGAAGAATTAAAAAACGAGCTTGGAAATCATTTTCATTTGGATTTTAATCGATCTCTTCCCACGACGGATTTGCTTTTTGACCGATGGGAGAGAGCCAAATCTCTTGGATTCGGGAAAGGAAGCTCGATCTACGATTCAGCGTATGTTTTTGGAAATGTCCAAGTGGGGGAAAATACTTGGGTAGGTCCATTTTCAATCCTGGATGGGTCGGGTGACTTGAAGATTGGGTCAAATTGCAGCATATCCGCTGGAGTCCAGATTTACTCCCATGATTCGGTTCAGTGGGCCACTTCAGGCGGTCAAGCTCCCTATGAATATTCCCCTGTTTCCATCGGGAACAATTGCTACCTAGGTCCTAATGTGGTCATCAGTTCTGGTGTGAGTTTAGGTGATGGTTGTGTAGTGGGAGCAAATAGTTTTGTCAATAAAAGTTTTCCTTCCGGAAGTAAAATTGCTGGAACCCCAGCTAAATTGATTTCCGGACCTGATTCAAATCCATGAGATGGGGCTCCTAAAAACTATCCTGGGTTCGATTTTTCTACTTATATGGCTACCCATTTACCTGTTGATTGGAACAGTTTGGATTTTCATATTTCGAAGAAAAAACCTTCCTGAAAAGCCAAGGTTGGTTTGGGGAAGTACCCCCATCATCAATAATAAATATTGGGCTAATGCGCTCCAAGAAAAAGGATATCCATCGGAAACCTTTACCCTTGATTTTTATGCCAGTATCAATAAGCGAGAAGACTGGGGGAGGATTCTTTCCGAAGAATTCCCTGGAGTACCTCATCCGCTAAAACCATATTTTGCATTCCTTGATGGGATAAGAAAGTATGATATTTTCTTTATTTCCTTCGATGGTTTCTTTTTGACCAATACGCCATTAGCCTGGATTCAGGCTGCCTGGTTGAAATGGGCAGGTAAAAAGACCGTTCTATTACCGTATGGTTCTGACTCCTATGTCTACCGAAATATAAGATCTACCAGCCTGATCCATGGTCTGATGATGTCCTATCCAGCGGCTTCCAAAAACCAGGACCAAATTGAAAAAAGAGTTAGGTATTGGACCAAACATGCCGATTTCCAATTTTCCGGAATCATGGGGCCAGATGGATTCGGAAGATGGGATGTATTGGCTCCTACCATTTTGTATCTAGATCTCAACCTTTGGAAAGCATCAGAAAGAAATAGCAAGGCTGATGGTATTCAGGCTCCTGTGAAAATCGTCCACGCTCCAAACCACCGGGGTTTTAAAGGATCTGAATTTATTTTGGATGCTGTAAAAAAACTAAAGGATGAAGGTCTTAAGGTGGAGCTGATTCTATTGGAAAAGCTTCAAAATTCCCAAGTCAAACAAATCTTGGAACAAGAGGCTGATATTTTGGTGGAGCAGTTGATTGCTACAGGCCATGGAATGAACGGATTGGAAGGTTTAGCCTCTGGAATACCGGTAATTTCTAATCTGGAGGATGAATCCTACACGCTGCCCTTGAAAAGGTGGTCCTATCTGAACGAATGTCCCTTGGTATCAGCCAGTCCGGAAACGATAGTGGAAGTATTGAGAAAATTAGTAACTCGCCCGGATTTGAGGCAAAAATTAGGAAAAGCAGGTCGGGCCTATGTAGAAAAGTACCACGGTTTAGATTCTTGCCAGTTTGTATTCGAAGAGATTATTGCCTTTTTGAAAGGAGAAAGAGAATCGCTAATCAATCTTTTTCACCCGCTATTGGGGGAATATCCCAACAGATTTCCAAAAATCAGTCATCCCCTCCAAAACAATAGGATCAAAGACTGATGGTTGTCAAGCAGTTAGCTAAAGATTCAGCCATCTACGGAGGAGCAGATTTAGTCTCTAAAGCCATCAGCTTTTTTACCTTTCCTTTCTTGGCAAAAGCCCTTTCACCGGAATCCTTTGGCTACTTGGAATTAATATTAACCAGCACCGCCCTTTTGGGTGTTTTGGGGAACTCTGGATTGAATAATTCGGTCCAACGCTATTACTGGGATCCAGAGGTGAAGCCAGAGGATAGAAAAGTTGTAGTCAGTTCGGGATTGATTTCTCAGCTATTCCTCCTCGGAATCGTATTGGTGATAACTTTCGGGATTTTATTTTTTGGATTCCCTCAACTGGCTTATTCTTATCCTTTCACTTGGATAGGTGTGATTGCTTCACTTCTTCTGATGGCTGGCAACCAGTGGACCCAATACCTGTTGGATGTTATTCGACTCCAATTTAAGCCTTGGAGGTTTTTGACCGTTTCGATGGTTTCTAGGGTGATTTCTTCCATTTTGGGCTTGGTGATCGTAGTTTACTTAAGCGGAGGAATCGACGGATTACTCAGTGTTCAAGCCTTTGTGGTATTAGCTGTTTTGCCCTTGGCGGTTTATTTTATCAAAAATGAATTTTCCCTTTCTTGGTTTTCAAAAGACTGGGCCAAGGAATTGATCCGCTATGGATATCCCTTTATTTTTTCGGCTTTGGCGTTTTGGATTTTCACTTCACAGGACCGGTGGATGTTGGTTTCTTTTTCTTCTATTGAAGAGGTGGGGATTTATTCCGTTTCTTTTCGTTTTGCTTCTTTGACGTTGTTTGTCTCGGCTGCATTTGGTCAAGCTTGGAGTCCTTTGGCGATGAAAATCAGAGCTGATCACCCTGATACTTATCCTAAAATTTATGGGGATATCTTACTCCTGTTGTTGTTGGCCATGATTCTTATTTCCAGTGGAATTGGTCTTTTTTCAGGAGAAATCCTAGACCTGCTCATGGGGGATGCGTATCAAGGAAGTGCTTTTCCAATGGCTATATTGAGTTTTGCAATAGTCTTTCAGGCCTCCCAGCAGTTGACAGGGATTGGGATTTCTTTGGAGAAAAAAACACTGCTATTTGCGCACCTTTCCTGGATAACCACTGGGATTAATTTTGGGCTAAACTGGATTTTAATCCAACAATTTGGGGCTACCGGGGCAGCATGGGCTACCCTGATTTCTTATTTGTTCCTTACATCAAGCTATTTCTTCTTTACCCAAAGAATGCATCCCATCCACCTAAATTATTATCGACTTTCGGCCACTTTAGCCCTGTTGGCAGGTGTGGTTTTCCTGTCTATTTTCCTCCATTCTCCGGAATTTAAATGGTCCACAGTAGGAATGAAGATTGGAATTTGGTTGGGAGTAGGAATTTTGGGTTTGAATTTTATTTCGTTTAAAACGCTTAAGAATGTCTAACATTTCTTCTGCCCTGGTCACAGGTGCGAATGGTTTATTGGGACGGCAACTGGCCAAACATCTCTCCGATTACGGAATTCAGGTTTATGGCTTGGTACATCAAGAACCCGAAGAAAAAATTGAAGGAGTCGAGTATTTGGTAGTAGACTTAGACAGTAATTGGTCGACTGATTCTCTTCCCATTAAAGTTGATACCATTGTTCATCTGGCTCAATCTGCCCATTTTCGGGAATTTCCCGAAAAAGCAATGAGTGTTTTTCAGGTGAATATTTCTTCTACGGCAAGGCTTTTGGATTATGGCAGAAAAGTCGGAATAAAAAGCTTTGTCTTCGCTTCCTCAGGAGGTGTTTATGGATTTGGAAATCAGGCTTTTCATGAGAATTCAGCACTTACATCTCCCGGACAACTGGGCTATTATCTCGGAAGTAAGTTGGCCGGGGAGGTATTGGTCCAAAGCTATGCGGGAGTTTTTGTCGTAAACGTGCTTAGATTTTTCTTCATTTATGGTCCACATCAGAAGAAGGGAATGCTTATGCCCCGATTAATGGATAGTATTCTGCATCATCGTCCTATCTCCCTACAAGGGCAGGAGGGAATCCGTATCAATCCCATCCATGTGGAAGATGCTTCACTAGCCACCTATGCGGCAATTTTGCGAACTGATTCAGCAGTGTATAATATTTCAGGTCCTGAAATTCTCTCCCTGAAAACTGTAGCTCATCAGATGGGAGACTACTTAGGAATTGAACCTGAGTTTACCTTTGTGGATGGGGAAGCCAAAGACCTGATAGGAGATAATTCAGCGATGAAATCTTACCTCCATATCCCCACCAGAAAGTTGAATGATCACCTGGAAGAGGTAAAAAAAATAGTGACCACCTGAGTTTTTTGGATTAATGAGAATTCTTCATTTACCAACCACCGTTGGAGGAAATCCCCAAGGAATCAGTAAACATTTGAAGCTTTTGGGTGAGGATAGCCAAACCTGGTCCCTTAGGCAGAATTATTTAGCCTATCCTGTAGATAAGGTTATTTGGAAGGATTCGGATGGATTTTTGACCAGGGAATGGAAAAGACTTCAGGCATTTTTTTATGTTTTTGAAAATTGGGATGCAGTGCATTTTAATTTTGGAACATCCTTGTTCATCCAGGAGCCTTATGTAGCAACGGATTCATGGGCCAGAAACCTGTTTCGAAAGTTCTACGCTGGATATTTGAATTTTATGCAAAAAGTAGAATTGGAAATACTAAAGCGTAGAAAAATTCCACTCTTTGTACAATATCAGGGAGATGATGCGCGACAAGGGGATTTTTGCCTAAAGAATTTTTCCATTACCGCAGCTTCCCAGGTAGGACCTGAGTATTACAACGAAAAAACCGATTCGGAAAAAAGAAAACAAATCCAAAGAATGGCAAAATACTGCCATAAAATTTACGGACTCAACCCTGACCTTTTATATGTCTTACCGGAAAGAGCCGAGTTTTTGCCTTATTCGCACATTTCTTTTGAAGAATGGAGACCCAAATACACACAAGCCCTTGACAGACCTTTAAAAATTGGCCACGCACCAAGTAATCGAAAGGGAAAAGGTACTGATTTTGTCATACAGGCCTTGGAAGAATTGAAAATTGAAGGGTTCAGCTTTGAATGGGTTTTGATAGAAGGGGTTTCCAATGAAAAAGCGAAAGAGATCTACCAGGACATTGATGTTTTGGTAGATCAGTTGTTTTTTGGATGGTACGGAGGATTGGCCGTAGAAGCCATGTCCTTAGGAAAGCCGGTTCTGGTTTATCTTCGGGAGGAAGATTTGAAATTTATTCCTGAAGAAATGAAAAATGAACTTCCATTTATCAATGTTCATGCTGGGAGTATCAAACAAGGGCTTCGTTCCGTTTTAGAAATGCCAAGAGAGGAATTGGTCCAGCTAGGCAAAAAAAGCAGGGATTTTGTCCTAAAATGGCATGATCCTTTGGCAATTGCCCAAAGACTTTTAAATGATTACCAAAATGCAAAAAATTAACGTGTCTGTCCATGTGCGGTATAGCAGGAATTCTTTCTGAAAACCCCTCGAAAGTCTCTTTGGATCAGTTGCAAAAGATGACCGATGCGATCGTTCATCGAGGTCCAGATGGACAGGGCCATTGGATCAGTGAGGACGGAAAGATAGGTTTTGGACATAGAAGATTGTCCATTCTGGATCTTTCGGATCTGGGAGCTCAGCCCATGCACTACCTGGGGCGTTACACACTTACGTTCAATGGGGAGATTTACAATTATTTGGAGATCAAAGAAAAACTGAAATCCAAAGGATATCATTTCCAAAGCCATTCGGATACGGAGGTATTATTGGCTCTTTTTGATGATAAAAGAGAAAAATGCCTCCAGGAATTAGACGGAATGTTTGCCTTTGCCATCCATGATTCGGAGACCGGGGAGGTTTTCTGTGCCAGAGACCGCTTTGGAGAAAAACCATTTTTCTACACCCAAGTGGATGGGGCCTTTTATTTGGGTTCGGAGATGAAAGAGTTTTGGGCGGCAGGACTTCCCAAAAATCCCGATCCTGAAATGATTTTCAATTACCTCCATTTTGACCTGTTGGACAATCATTCAGACTTGGGCCAGACCTTTTTCATAGGTGTCAGAAAATTGGCACCGGGACATTTTTTGATATGGAAAAATGGACAGATCCAAATTAAAAAGTATTGGGATATCAATCCAAAAGAGCAAATTTCAACCATCGAAATTGCAGAGGCCAAGGAAAAATTTAAAAGCCTTTTTGTAGAATCAGTTCAGCGAAGGCTTCGCTCTGATGTATTGGTTGGATCAAGTCTTTCCGGAGGAATCGACAGCTCTTTGGTGGTCTGTGTGATAGATCATTTGCTGAAAGATCATCCGGAATCCATCCAAAACACATTCTCTGCACGGTTCAAAAATTTTCACAAGGACGAAGGATACTTTATTCAAAAAGTAAGAGAAAAAACCCGGATCAACTCCCATGAGGTGTATAGTGAAATGGATAATCTGGAGAGTGTTTTTGATCAGATTTGTCACCACCAAGAAGAACCATTTGGCTCGGCCAGTATTCTGGTCCAATACCAAGTCTATGAGTTGGCCAAAAAACATGGAGTGACGGTACTTTTGGATGGTCAGGGAGCGGATGAAATCCTGGCAGGGTATCATCCGTACTTCTCCACCTTTTTCAATGAGATCCGGAAATCTTCCAAAGATAGGTTTACTCAAGAGTTTGCTTCTTACTCCAAGCTTCATGAAGGAAATAAGATCAATGCCAAAATTGAAAAGCCCGGAATCAAGCAAGCATTCGCAGCCCACTTTCCCAAGCTGATGAGTACAGTGGGAAGAAAAGTGATCAATTATCGCCTTAAAAACACCACTCTGATTGCGGAGGACTTTTTCTCCACCTTCAAAACTAAGCCACACAATGACTTTGATTTTGATTTGGGAAACCTCAACAGTCACTTGTATTTTTCAACCTTTAAGGTAGGTCTGCCTACTTTGCTTCGCTATGCAGATCGTAATTCCATGGCGCATAGCCGGGAAGTTAGGTTGCCATTTTTATCCCACGAGTTAGTTGAATTTGTCTTTAGACTTCCCTCTGAACTGAAAATCCGTGAAGGCTGGACCAAATATTTGATGCGAACGGCATTTGAAGATCTTTTGCCGGAAGAAATTACCTGGAGAAAAGATAAAATAGGATTTGAACCCCCACAAAAATCTTGGATGGATGATCCCCAAACTCAGGAGAAAATCCGCCAATCCAGAGAGATTCTAAGCAAAGAGGGGATTTTGAAAAAAGGAGCAGAAAATTTGCCTATTCAATCCCAGGTTGCCAACTCCAAGGGAGACGGCAGCTGGAATCATCTGATGGTGGCCAACTTGTTTAAAAAGTGAAAAAAAAGGTCCTGATACTTTCCTATTCCAAAATAGATTCTGACCCGAGAGTCTTGAGACAGATTTCATTCTTCGAAAAGCAGAAGTTTGAAATCTATCTGAGTGGTCTGGAATATCATGGAAAATATCCCTTTTTCCCGCTTCAAAAATCCAAGAGTCCAATTTTCAAAGCCTACAAACTCGGGCTGATGCTCACCCGGCAGGCCAAACTTCGGGTAAAGGAGTTCCTATACCATAGCAGCTTAAAAGAAATGGTCTCCCTTGATTTGGATTTTATCTGGGCCAATGATCTGGAAACTTGGCCTTTGGCAATAGCGCTTCGGGAGGCACATCCTCATTCAAAGGTAGTTTTTGACGCTCATGAGCAATACGCTAAGGAGTTCAATGACAGACTGAGCTGGACTTGGTTTCATAAGCGATTTATTCAAAAAGTCTGCAAACTATATATTCCCCTGGCGGATGCCTTTACCACTGTCTGTGATGGCATTGCAAAAGATTATGAAAGGGATTACGGGGTCAAAGCCAGGCTTATCCTGAATACTCCGGATTACGAGAAAGATTTGGAACCCCAACCGGTCCAAAGGAAGGTGAAATTGGTCCACCATGGGATTGCCAACCGAAGCCGAAAAATTGAGAAAATGATTCGCCTGATGGATTTTTTGGGAGAAGGCTATGAACTGAATTTGATACTGATGCCTTCTGACCGGGACTATCTCGAGGAGCTCCAGGCCATGAGCGAAGGGAAAAACATCAGGTTTTTAGCTCCCGTACCCACCCAAGAGATTCCTCAATTTATCAGTCAGTTTGATGTAGGGCTGTTTATCTTGGAGCCTGTAAATTTCAATTACAAGTATGCCCTACCCAATAAGTTTTTTGAATTTATCCAAGCCAGATTAGCCATCGCCATAGGTCCTTCCCCAGAAATGCGAAAAATAGTAGAGGAAGAAAAAATTGGGCTTGTGGCAAACTCATTTGAAGAGAAAGAGCTTGCGCGGTTAATTTTGGAGACTACTCCGATGCAATGGATGGAAATGAAAAACAATACCCACCGGATAGCCAGGAAATATTCCAATACACAGAATGAGCTGGTTTTGCAGGATTTATTGAAATCATTGGACAGTTTGGAACTTCATTATTAAGCTTTTACCGATTTATTGATCTTGAGAAAGATCCTTTTGACCTCTTTTTACTTTTCCCCTTGCACGCTGACGCCTGCTCAAAGGATCACATTCTGGGCTGAAAATTTTCACAGGATGGGGTTTTATCCCATTGTCATTACCCGTGAATGGAGCCCAGAAATCCGAACACACCAGGATACTAAGATTCCCTTGGGTGAGGAAGTTCGGATTCTAAAATTCCCAACTCATGAGGTTCATTATTTGCCTTTCAAACCTGGAATGCTGGATTGGTCTTATTTGAATTTCGGAGAAAATTTCCTAAGACCTCTTTTCCTCTTGGTCAAAATACTGGACGTTTTTTTTGCCAGATTTACCCTACGATTCACCTCTTTTCGAAATTTTTTACCATATCTGGAGGAGCAAGTCAAAGAGCACTTACCCGAAAAATTCATCGTATCCGGAGAACCCTTCTACCTTTTTCGATTGGGATACTCTCTCCAAAAGAAATTTGGACTGAATTGGTTGGCTGACTATCGTGATGATTGGAGTACCAATCAGCTTCAAATGGAAAAATCCGGAGGGGGAGTCCGACGGTGGATTGCCCAGGTGGAATCCAACTACGAAATGAAGTGGGTTTCTACTGCAGAGAAAATCATTTCCGTTTCAGAAGTGTATACCCATAGGGTTAGTGAATTTTTGGGGAAGCCGGGGATCACGGTTCAAAATGGATTTGAGGAAGAGCTTCTTGAATATCCTACGGATACCCTCTATCCTTTATTTACTCTAATTTACAGTGGAGTAGTCTATCCCTCTCAGAATATTCAAATGATCCTTGATGTTCTCCAAATCTGCCAAAAAGGAGGTTTTCCTTTCCGATTAATGTTTTTAGGGGCAGCTTTTGACGTCAAGGAAAAGAAGAGGATTGATGGATTGATCCCGGAGGATATTAAAGCATTTGTAGAAATTACGCAGCGCTTTCCCCGTCAGGAAGCATTGAAAATCTTAAGTAGAGGGCATGCTTTTTTAGGGGTTGCCTATGGAAATATGAAGGGCATCCCTTCCTCCAAATTGTATGAATATTTGGCTTTGGGAAAGCCGGTGTTGCTTTGTCCTACCGATGGGGATGTGATGGAAGAAATTTTAAGAAAATCGGGATTGGGATTTTTTTGCAAATCAGCCCAAGAAGGATCTGAAAAAATCCTGGAAATCATGAAACTCTATGAAGCCCCTGAAGCCTTGGCTGACATGAAAAGCAAGGCTAAGGCCTCGGTATTGCCGTATTCCCGAATGAATCAGCTTAAATTATTAGCAAATCATCTTGGAAAATAGCCTAAACATTCAAGTCATTGCTTTGGATAAGTTTGCCAAGTTTGGGCTGATCGGATATTTGTTCCTTACCTCTTGTACCCAGTTGGTAAGTTTTCAATTGGATAAGGCTTTGATGGTCTTGTTTGTGGGAATCCTGGTTTTTCATTTTTTCTTCACTGGAAAACAAATTCCGCATCGTGCTTTTTTGGTCCTTTTGGGTGTGTTTGGCATTGCTTTGATTTCTTATTTACTCAATTTGCCCGATTCATCTTTGATTATTTTCTTTCCGGTAATCGGCCTTGCTTACATGAGTTTGATTGCAGAGGAGGGTAGTTTTTTGGATCTGTTTTATTGGGCCTTGTTTATTCACATACTTTTCGGGGCCATTTTGGTGATTTCAAGCTATGTAGTCGGAATGAACCCTTTTGTGCATCCAATGTATGACAAAGGCCTTCCATTTCTGCATGCGGCCAAAGGCTTTACGACGACAGTTCAGGCATATGGTACCCTTGTGATTTCCTGGTTTTTGATTTTCTATTTCAAAAAAGAAAATCAACAAATCCACCTCTGGGACAAAATTGCCTACGGTTTGGTTCTTTTGGGTTTGATTTTAACGTTTAATCGAAACAGCTTTCTGGTGTTTTATTTGATCCTTTTCTTCAAACACAAGCGGATTTTTTGGCTGACAGTCTTTTTGGCTATTGGATTTTACCTTTATTTCTTCGAATTCATCAATAAATTGATTTTCAACTTGTCCACCATTAGTTCTAGGGCTGATTTACTCCAGGCTTTTCGAATAGCATTCTTTGAGCAAACGGATTGGTTGGGGTATTTGATCGGACATGGCAACAATATGGTGGGCGAAGGGATCGCCAAAGGAACCATTTACGGTACAGGCTATATCGAAAACGGCACCTCAGTATTGCTGTATACTTATGGATTTGTAGGGTATCTGGGGTATTTGGTAACTATTTTGGGATTTTCGGTTCTTTTTTTCCTGAAAAGAAAAGTCTTCTACGCTGGAATGTTCTTTTACATTTTTATTGTAGCCCAGCAATTTACTCATGAGTTTTTCTCAACCACCATTTACCTTCAGTTGACCGTGTTTCTCCTGATTTTCAATCAACTCCCCAAAATTGAAAGAAAAAGTAGTCTTTTTTCATCTACTCAATAACTTCACCGGAAGCCCGGCAGTCTTGGCCAACGTAATTCAGGTAGCCAAAGATTCCGGGAAGGAAGTCCATTTGTATACGAGCTCGGGGAAAGGGTTTTTGTCTGGGATCGAGGGAATTACGTACCATCCAAACCACTACATTCGATCCAGGTTTCGAATTTTTACTCTCTTTACGTTTTTCCTCAGCCAGGTCTATTTGGCCTTTCAGCTACTCAGATGGAGAAGTACAGACTGTGTATTTTATATAAATACCATATTGCCATTTTCGGCAATATGGGTTGGGAAGTTCCTTAAAAAAAGGACGGTGGTTCATGTCCACGAATATGAGGTTAGTCCCAAGATACTCAGTAAATTTTTGTTTTGGATGGTCAAAAATGGGGCAGATGAGGTAATTACTGTATCCCGGTTTTTAGCGCAAAACCCATCCCTTCGTTCCCTAGAATCCAAGGTAATTCCTAATGCAGTTGCCCTTGAATTTGAAAAACAAGCTAGAAAAAACAATTTCCCACCCAAAGGTTGTTTCCAGGTTTTGATGTTGGCCTCATTGAGACAATATAAGGGAATCCATGAATTTGCTCTTTTAGCCAAAGAATTGCCCAACCTTATTTTTGTATTGGTCCTTAGTGATGCGAAAAGAGAAGTAGAAGCCTGGAAAATTGGTCAGGATTTGCCGTCGAATCTTCAACTATTTCCGGTCCAAGAAAATGTGATTTCGTTTTTTCAATCCTCTTCCTTGCTTCTGAATCTGGCACATCCCGATAAATGGAAGGAAACTTTTGGAATGACAGTTTTGGAAGGAATGCATTTTGGGATTCCGGCAATCGTTCCCACCCAAGGGGGAGTTACCGAATTGGTGGAGGAAGGCCTAAATGGATTTTTGGTGGATTATACTGATTTAGAAAAAATTAAGACCTTAATCAGCCGTATCTCCTCGGATAGGGAACTTTGGAATGCCTTGAGTGAAAATGCGAAAGAAAAAGCAAAGGAATTTTCCTTTGAAAATTTTAGCTCAAAAATTGCTGAGATCTTGTGACATGAGAAAATTGAATTTATTTTTTGGGTTGATGTCAGTAAACATAGCGGTGGTCTTTGCTCAAAAAGCCGAGGTTTACCGCTTGGAAAAGCTTTATCAGCCAGAGGTGTCCACTGCTAATTTTTCTGCCTGGCAAGGAGAGACCTTATTGGTCCCGATCCGGTTTGATTCCAAAAATTCCTCCCCCGTTTCTGTTTCATTTTCCGGGGAAGGTGCGGATGTAGATTATTTCCAGCTTTTTCAGGTATGGGCGGACTTCTCGGCGGGGTTTTGTGGAGAGTCCAAAACCAATGGAACTTTTGAAAAAACCCAAATTCCAGACCGTGCAGTCAAATTGGGTAAAGCCGAGTTTGATCCAAGTTCAGAGCAGGAGTGGATTTTGGCAAAGGTCAAGATCCGTCCAACGTCCAAACCCGGGGAGTATCCTTATGTTTTTACCTTTGTGCAGAATGGCAAAAAAACCACTGTGAAAGGCTCAATTCGAGTTCTGGATAGGAAAATTGGAAAGATTAGCCCTTTGGACTTTTATACAGATTTTTGGCAATTTCCGATATCGGTGGCCGATTACCACCACATAAAGCCATGGTCCGAAGAGCATTGGGAAAAACTCGCGCTACAATTTGAGCATCTAGCAGGAATCAATCAGCATTCCATCACCGCTTCAGTTTTTTGGGATCTCTACAATACCCGAATCAGACCTTTGGATGAGATGATGATTCAAGTCAAAAAGTCTCCAGATGGCATATTCTCCTATGATTATTCTGTTTTCGATCGATACGTGGAGCTAGGGCTAAAAAATGGAATTACCAACCAAATAGCCATTCATAACCTATTTCCATGGAATAACTTTTTCTTTTATTGGGATGAAAGTTCCAAGGAAATAGCCTCCATCCAAACCCCACCCGGAACACCAGAGTATCAAGAATTTTGGAGGCCTTTGGTGGTCGACCTGGCAGCTCATCTTCGGAGAAAAGGATGGCTGGATCGTTCTCTTTTTTTTGTGGACGAGCGCGATCCCGTGCAGACAGAACAGCTAATCCAATGGGTGAAAGGTCTGGAACCTGATTTCCAATTTGGCTTTGCCGGTGATTATTATCCCTCGCTTTCTCCCTGGATAAAGGATTACGCAACCCCCATGAATGTGGTGATTGACCCTTCAGAGTTGTCCCGGAGAATCCTGCATGCAGGTACCACCTCGCTTTATACCTCTTGTTTTGAAAAGGCGAACCAGCCGAATATGCTTTTGCCATCTGACCTTCGTGAAATTTACTTCTTGGTTCATTTAGCCCAAGCCAAAAAGTATAATGGAATGTTGAGGTGGGCTTTTAACCTTTGGTCTCCTCAAATTTTAGAATCTGCAATCTTTACGGATTTGCCCTCAGGGGATTCTTATTTAGTATATCCGGATGGACAATTGTCTCTCCGATATTTGGTGTTACAGGATGCATTGGAGGAACTTGCAAAGTCAAAAGCTATCGCTCAGACCAAAGGAGTCACTGAAATGAACTCGGCCCTCAATCGGTATTTTTTAATTAATATTGAAGGGGATCGGTACCAAATGATCCAATCCTTGAAAAATTATTTAAATGAATAAGAAGAAGCTTGCCATTTTAGGAATCGTTGGAGTTCCTGCAAATTATGGTGGATTCGAAACTCTGGTTGAAAACCTGTTAGACTTATTGCCCAAATATTATGAGGTAACCGTCTTTTGTGAAAGCAAATCCTACCCGGAAAAATTGAAGACCTACAAGGGAGCCAATTTGGCTTACCTTAATCTAAAGGCCAACGGGGCACAAAGTATCCTATACGATTCTATTTCTTTGCTAAAATCCTTCCGAAAGGAAGATTATATCCTAGTATTGGGAGTTTCGGGGGCTATTATGATCCCTTTTTTGAAACCTTTTACCAAAGCCAAAATTGTAACCCATATTGATGGCTTAGAGTGGAAAAGGGACAAATGGGGCTGGTTTGCCAAAAAGTTTTTAAGATTTTCAGAAATGCTTTCGGTTCGGTTTTCCCATGGGGTAATTGCTGACAATAAGCATATTCAAAACTACATCACGGATGAATACCGAAAGGATTCCTTTTTGATTGCGTATGGGGCAAACCACGTCAGTCAAGTCGAAGTAGAGTCTTATAAGAAGAAATTTTCTTTTTTGGGAAACCCTTATGTGTTTACAGTTTGCAGGATCGAACCGGAAAACAATGTGGAAATGCAGCTTAGGGCATTCAAAGAATGTGAAATCGGTATGCCCTATGTGGTCGTTGGAAACTGGAATGCCAATGAATATGGAATGAGGCTTTACCATGATTACTCCAAGGTGAAAAATATTATTCTTTACAATCCCATCTATGAAATGGAAGAGCTCAATGTGCTTAGATCCAATAGCTTCTTTTATCTCCATGGACACAGTGCGGGTGGCACAAATCCATCTCTGGTAGAAGCGATGTATTTGGGCTTGCCGGTGATTGCCTATGGGGTTAATTACAACCGTGAAACAACCTTTGGTAAAGCATTGTACTTCAATAATTTTGAGGAATTGAAATGCCTATTACTTCAGATCAGAAGCTTGAATAGGGAACAAATGAGTCAGGACTTGTATAAACTGGCCAAAAAGAATTATTCCTGGAAGGCAATCTCCAAAAAGTACATTAAAATGCTGGAAGCACTTTGATTCCATAAAGGCTGTGGGTTTAAAAAGTTGGATTTATGTAGGGATTCTTTTACTTGGGCTGCTGGGGAGCGGGATCATTCATGGTCAGACCATTCCGGCAGGATTTCCCATTTTGGAGGAATATGCGAGGAAAGAAAGTCTTTTGGGAAATGAATGGAAAGAAAATTCATTTGCCTTGAGACCGATCAGAATTCCAAATGGATGGGGAAAGGAAAGAAATTATGAGGTAGATACCTCCCGGGCCAGTTTTCCCAGAAGAATCAGAGCGGAAATACTTCCGTGGTTGAATACGACGATTTATAACCATAAAAGGCCTTTTGGATGGGGTAATTCCAGTTTGTTTAACGCAGCAGGATTCCAAAATCTAAATTCTCCGGGTTTTTTTTTCAAGTTTTTCCTTTTGGAAATCCAACTTAGACCTGAGTTTGTATACAGTCAAAACCCTGATTTTCAGGGCTACGGGGGACAGTTTTCTGACAACACCAATTTTTCACGATTCCGATTTTGGAATTTTGGAGACCATCCGGAGTATTTTGGAGAAGAATATCGGCAATTTGCCACTTGGGGCCAGTCATATATTTCCTTGAATTTCGGGAAAATAGAGACTGGACTTAGTTCGCAAAATGTATGGTGGGGTCCCGGTCAGTTTTCCAGTTTGATTTTTTCCAACAATGCTAGGGGATTTAATCATCTTTTTCTGAGGACTTCCAAGCCTATTAATATTGGAATTGGACATTTAGAAGGTGAAATTTTAGCGGGTAGAGCTGAAGACTCAGGGCTTGATCCTTCCCAAAATCCAATCTTAAATCAGCAGTATTTTTGGAAGTTTTCAGGGGATTGGCGCTATGTTACTGGCATTACTTTGACGTATCAACCAAAGTTTTTAAGGAATTTCTTTGTGGGATTCAACAGGACTTTTCAGCAATATAGCCAGGACGTAGAAAATACTTTCACCGGGAGACTTCCCATTTTCGAGGCTTTTCAAAAAGAGAAATTTTTTGAAAGTGGAAATTCAGTCTTATATGACGCTTTGGCGCAGGACCAACAGGCTTCTGTTTTTTTTAAATACCGGTCCACGCAGGGAAAATTCGAGATGTATTCGGAGTTTGGAAAACATGACCATAATTTCAACTGGAGAGAATTTATGCTCAATCCAGAGCATGCAAGGTCTTTTTTGATGGGTTTTTCCAAACTAATCTCACTTCCTAAGCCCGAAGAATATCTTCAGGTAAGAGCGGAACTCATCCACCAATCTGAATCTGTGAATCGGTATATCCGCTATCCTGTCTTGGGAGTTTCAAATACCAGCTGGCATACCCATTATCAAGTCCGTGGGTTTTCAAACTATGGAGAATCAATGGGGGCTGGGATAGGAGTAGGGGCCAATGCGCAGATCCTGGAAGTGTCCAAAATAAAAAATCTTGATAAAATCGGTATAACCCTCCAGCGGATTGAAAATCACCAGGATTTTTTTTATCGGGCTTTTGAAGATGACCCAACACAGAGCCCTTGGATAGATCTGAGCTTGGGTGTCATTTGGAATAAACAATGGAAAAATCTTGTCTTTAGTGCTACAGGCCAGATGATTCAGGGAAAAAATTACCAATGGCAGTCTATTCAAAACCCCTCACCCGACTTTTATTCCGGCAATGATAAATTGTCATTTTCCGGGCAGCTACACCTGCTTTATTTGTTTCGGTAAGAGAATGTTCACTATCGCGTTTCTTTTGGAGAATAACTTTGCCTAAAAATTAAAATGAGTAATTTTGGTACTCATTTCTGACACGTTGAGACTGATAGGATTGTTAGATTTAAAGATTAAGCTTTTCATTGAAAGTAAACCTTCTTTCTCGATTCATAAAATTCAGCTAAGTCCCGGGACTGACCGGGCGAAGCTTTAAATACAAGCAATTTATAACTCAGATTTTTATATGTTGAAACCATTAAAAGAAATCAAAATCGGAATTATCGGTCTAGGCTATGTAGGCCTTCCCTTAGCAGTGGAATTTGCCAAAAAATTTCCTGTGGTCGGCTTTGATATTGACACAAAAAGAGTGGGGGACCTTGTAAGCGGAAAGGATTTTACCCTCGAGGTTGAAGACGAACTTCTCCAATCGGTTTTGGTCAAAAATACCCCTAAAGTCGGTGAATCGGGATTGTTTCCGACATTTGAGGGAGATGCACTCAGAGATTGTACGGTTTACATCGTGACAGTTCCTACCCCTACTGACAAACATAATCGGCCAGTTTTGACCCCAATGCTCAAGGCGTCTGAGAATATTGGAAAATATCTTCAGCTCGGGGATGTGGTAATTTATGAATCCACCGTATATCCGGGGGTGACGGAAGAAGAATGTGTGCCCGTATTGGAAAAGGTGTCCGGACTGAAGTATAACTCAGACTTTTTTGCAGGGTATTCTCCCGAGCGAATTAATCCAGGAGACAAAGAGCATACCGTAGCTAAAATCCTGAAGGTGACCTCAGGAAGCACTCCGGAAGTGGCAGAGTATGTGGATCAGCTGTATAGACAAGTGATCACCGCAGGTACTCATAAAGCATCTTCCATCAAAGTTGCCGAAGCCGCCAAAGTGATTGAAAACTCCCAACGGGATATCAACATTGCTTTTGTCAATGAATTGTCCAAGATTTTTAATCTATTGGGAATAGATACCCAGGAGGTTTTGGAAGCAGCCGGGACAAAATGGAATTTCCTGAAATTCAAGCCGGGACTGGTAGGAGGGCATTGCATAGGAGTAGATCCTTTTTACCTGGCCCAAAAAGCCCAGGAGGTTGGCTATCATCCGGAAATAATTCTGGCAGGTCGTCGGTTGAATGATAGCATGGGCAAACACGTGGCTACAGAAGTAATCAAGCTGATGATGCGCAAAGACCTTAAGGTCATTGATTCCAAGGTTTTGATCCTTGGATTCACGTTTAAAGAAGATTGCCCGGATGTCCGAAATACACGTGTGATTGATATTTACCGGGAACTTCGCTCCTTTGACATGGAGGTGGATGTCTATGACCCTTGGGCAAACCCCAATGAGGTGAAACATGAATACGGGATAGACATTGCTTCTGGGGACGATGTTCCAGACCTCTCCACCTACTCTGCGGTGATTTTGGCAGTTGCACACCGGCAATTTTCGAGGCTTTCTATCCAAAAATCCTCCCAACAGGTAGTCTTTGATGTCAAAGGATTTCTGAAAAAGGAAAAGGTAGATGCGAGATTGTAAGGACTCCGCTACTAACTCATTTAAAATTGTATATTTTTACCCAAATTTTAATTTGAATGACATCACCTAAATTTCAGAGGTATAACCTTTCAGTTTACTCTTCCTTATTTCTGTTGTTTCTGATTTTCAGTAGTTCCTGTGTATCAAATAAGAAACTACTTTACCTTCAGGATTTAGAAGCTGACCAGCAGAAAGCACCTTATTCCAGCCAAAAATACCCCTATGAAGAAGAAAAGTATCGACTTCAGAACTATGATATTGTTGAAATCACGATAAAAACTCCAAGTGAAGAGCTCAACAAGACTTTTAGTATTATAACTGGGGAACAATCCAACATGAATATGAACATGGGCCCGAATGGTGGCGACTTGTTCTACCTCAATGGATACACCTTGGATGAAGAAGGTATGGTAGAAATACCATTGCTTGGAAAACTGCAAATCGTTGGACTTACTCTTGAGGAGGCCAAAGACCTTATTGGATCAAAAGTCCAGAAATATGTTCCAGATAACAACTATTTTGTCAGGATCAGATTAGGGGGTATCAGGTTTTCCGCACTGGGTGAGTTTAATGCCCCAGGAAAAGTGACAATCCTTCAGAATAGAGTAACCATTTTTGAAGCCTTGGCATCTGCAGGAGATATGACTACCATTGCCAAACGTGATGAGGTTATCCTACTGAGACAATATCCGGACGGAAGCCAAATTCACAGAATTAACCTGAATGACAGGAATCTGTTGAATTCTGAATTTTACTTCATCAAGCCAAATGACGTGATCTACGCGGAACCACTTAAAGTCAGAGAACTTGGTGCCGGGACGAATTTTATCCAAACTTTGGCTTTAATTACCTCTACAGTCTCCACTATTGCCTTGATCCTGACCATTGTTCAGTAATACCCATTTCTTATGAATTTTGAAACAAACGAGAACGACTTTATAGTGGAGGAATCCGGTTATGAGCTTAAAACTATCTTTTATAAGATAGTTCAGAAATGGCTTTATATTTTAGGATTTATAGTTTGTTGCTTGGTTTTAAGCTTCTTTTATACCAAAACCTCAATTCCACTTTACAAGGTGGAGAGTATGTTCTTTATCAAAGAAAAAGAATCGCCTTTGGCGATATTCGGTTCCCAGTCCTTGATAGAGAATTCTTCCATGGGTCTCCAAAATGAGACCATTATCCTGAAATCCAAACCCGTAGCCCTAGAAGTTCTTAAAAAACTGGATTTTCAAGTTGAATATTTCCAGAATGGCAGATTTGTGGATACAGAAGTGTATAACAATAAGCCGGTTTTGGTAGAGGTCGATTGGAAAAATCCCCAGGTAAGCGATGGATTGATAAAATTGGATTGGCAAGACAACAATCGGTATGAGCTAACTTTCATTGACGACCATTACAACAAATTACTTCCGGACGGAAGCAAAGTTTCCTTTGGATTTAATCCTGAACCAATTTCTGGAAATTTTAACGAATGGCTCGTAAACAACGAACTGAAAATTAAAATAATGAAGATATCCACAGAACCCTCAGGCTCTGTGATGTTCAAACTTCGGGATTTGAATTCTTTAGCGTCGTATTATTCAGGTTCTTTGGAAATTGAACCTGTTGAAAGAGGTGCTTCTATTATGTTGCTTTCGGTAAAAACCCCTAATGCCCAAAAGGGAGAAATTTACCTCAATACCCTGATGGATACTTTTTTGGATATGGAGTTGGATCAAAAAAATCTATCGGCCAGTAAGACCGTTAATTTCATAGACAGCCAAGTCGCAGGGGTAGCAGATTCCCTGAGATTTTTTGAAAATCAACTCCAAAATTTCAGGTCCTCCAATCGAACCTATAACCTTAGCTCAGAGAGCTCCTCGGTCTATGAAAGACTCATGGAGTATGAAAATCAAAGAACTCAGGAAAGGTTTAAGCGGAACTATTACAAAAATCTAAAAACCTACCTTACCCAGGAAAACTATCAAGACATAATTGCCCCTTCGGGAATTGGAATTGAAGACCCCTTCCTTAATGGCTTGATTACTAGCTTGATGGAACTCCAGGCGGAAAAATCTAGAATGCTGGCAGTCCAAACTGAGGCAGCTCCTGCAGTAATTGAGGTCAATAGAAAAATTAAGGATTTGAATCGATCCATCTTGGAAAACCTTCAAAATATAGAAAGAAACTCTAATTCCTTATTAAACGATCTTGATAATCAAATTGCTCAAATAGACAGATCATTTTCCAGTTTACCAGAAACTGAACAACAACTTATTCGATTGCAAAGAGAGTTTAGCCTCAGCGAAAACCTTTACAATTATTTGATGGAACGAAGGGCGGAGGCTGCAATTTCTAAAGCATCCAATGAAGCCAACAACAAGATTGTTGAACCGGCCAAAGGAGGATACCAGATTAGCCCTACCCCTTTAAAGAATTATTTGATAGCTATTATTCTGGGTCTGTTTTTTCCTATTGCCTTTATTTCAACCCGAGAATTGTTCCGAACAAAAATTGAGGATGTGCAATTTTTAGAAAACAAGCTAAGAATACCTTTATTAGGAACTATTTTGCTCAATAAAAAATCAAGTAATCCTTTGGTGGTATTGGAACAAAAAAGGTCTGGTATTTCTGAATCCTTCCGCTCCTTGAGAGCGAATATGAAGTTCATCCTGAAAAAAGATACCCAGTTAACTTTTTTGGTGACAAGTACAATTTCTGGGGAGGGAAAGACCTTCTGTGCAATGAACCTTGCCGCAGCCTATAGCCTGACAGGAAAGAAAACTGTATTGGTGGGATGTGACATGCGTAAACCAAAGATTTTTGAAAGCTTTGATCTCAACAATGAAATTGGACTTTCTACCTTTTTAAGCGGTCAGGAAAAAGATTGGAAGAATATTGTTTCTACAACCAAGTATAAAAACCTGGAAGTTATTGTTTCCGGCCCAACCCCTCCGAATCCTGCCGAACTTCTCTTTGACAATAGCTTTGCTTCTCTTTTGGAAACTCTCAAGGAAAATTATGAAGTAATAGTCTTGGATACCCCACCGGTTGGGCTAGTTAGTGAAACTTTGGATCTTCTGACCCTGGTGGATTGTAGCCTGTTCGTCTTCAGACAAAATTATAGTCAAAGGTCTTTTATTGATGCTGTTAATGGACTCAGAACAAATAAGGGAATAAAAAATATTTTTGCCCTTTTCAACGGTGTCGAATCCAATAAAGTAGCCTATGGATATGGATATTCCTACGGCTATGGCTATGGATACTACGAAGAGGATAAAAAGAAAAAATAATAAATGAATTTTATACGGGGTTTGAGTTTCAAACCCCTTTCTTTTGGATATGAGATTGAATTGGAGTGAAAGCAGCTTCAAGTATTTTAAATACTTCTATAGATATTTAGGAAATAGGATTTTCATACTCTCTATTCTCAGTTTTATTGTTGGAGTCTTGGATGGTTTTGGATTAGCCTTATTTATTCCACTCATCCAGGTGGCTGTTGATGGGGATTCAAATTCAAATCCTGAATTAGGAGATCTTGATTTTTTGATTGACTCCATGGGAAATATTGGACTGGAATTAAATGTGACCAATATTTTGATTTTCATGACTTTTCTTTTTCTATTAAAAGGAGTTTTCAAATTCATGGACTCCTATTACAAAGTTCAGCTTCAAATTTCCTTCGTTAAGAAACTCCGATTTCAAATGTTGGACGGTTTGGGAGGTATAGGTTATCAAAATTTTGTAGGACTGGATGCAGGACGAATCCAAAACACACTCTCAGGAGAAGTTTATAAAGTAACCGGTGCGTTCATAAGTTATTTTAATACCCTTCAATATGTGGTATTGCTTTTTGTCTATTTTGGCCTTGCTTTATTTTCTGATTGGAAATTTGCTCTTTTGGTGAGTATTGGCGGGTTTCTCTCTAATATCTTCTTTAAAATTCTGTTTAAAAGGACTGAAACTGCTTCAATCTTAATTTCATCAAAAGGGCACCAATTTCAATCCTACTTGATTCAAGCTGTTCAGCATTTCAAATACCTAAAAGCCACCTCTTATTTTAAAAATTATCGGGAAAAACTTGTTGATCAGATAATCAATATTGAGAATCTTCAAAAACGAATTGGTTTTTACAACTCCCTTTTAAACGGTATGCGTGAGCCAATTATTCTCATTATCGTAGTGATTGTAATTGCCGTTCAAATTAATCTGTTCGGAGGTTCTATTGCTACCATACTTTTGAGTTTAATGTTTTTTTACCGGGCCCTAAATTATGTCATATCCATTCAGTCAAGTTGGCAAACCTTTATTTCCCAATATGGGGGAATTGTTGCTGCCAATGAGATGATTGAATTATTTCGTCAAGGTGCAGATAATCATCAGGTGCCAGATGAAAAGGTTTACTCCTTGAAATCAATAGATCTGAAAGATGTTTACTTTAGATTTAAAGATGGAACAGATATTCTCAGATCTATAAGTATCTCAATCCAAAAAAATGAGGCCATTGCCTTTGTAGGACCTAGTGGAAGTGGCAAAACAACCCTGGTAAATTTAATTGTTGGCTTATTTACTCCGACCAGCGGGCAAGTAATAATTAATGGAGAAGACAGAGAAAAATTGGACTTCCAATCCTTTCGGTCCAAGATTGGCTATATTACTCAGGAGCCCGTCATTTTCAACGACACTGTTTATAACAATGTGACTTTTTGGTCCCCTAAAACTCCCGTAAATTTGCAAAAATTTTGGGAGGCCATCCGACTCGCAAATCTCTCTGAATTTGTCTCTCAAGCTGCAGAAGGTGAGGATTTGATGCTGGGGGATAATGGTGTAAAAGCCAGTGGAGGACAAAAACAAAGAATTTCAATTGCCCGTGAATTATTCAAAGAGGTTGAAATTATTGTTTTTGATGAAGCAACTTCAGCACTGGATTCAGATTCCGAAAAAGTGATTCAGGAAAACATCCAATCCCTGCAGGGAAAGTATACCTTGATTCTTATTGCCCACCGCCTCTCGACCATTAAAAATGTCGACAAAATTTACCTTGTCAGCAATGGAGAAATTAAGTCTTCTGGAAATTTTGAAGGCTTAATGGAATCTGATAAAGATTTCAAAAGGATGGTTCAACTACAGGAATTTTGAATTATCCCCGAATTTTGCTGGTAGGTCCTCTAAATAAAGAGGGAGTAGGTGGTAGGCTAGAGGAAATGAAGGTTTGGGCTAAACTTTTTGCCCGACAGGAATTGGAAGTTTGTGTTTTTACCCCAAATTTCTCCGGGAAATATTTTGGGGAAATTGATTGCCTGGAGGCTATTGATTTGATCCTAGGATTCAAAAAATCAATCCCAAAAACCCTCAAGACCTACATCCTAAGGATATGGTATTCAAGAATTTTTAAGTTCAAACGCGATTCATTTTATCAATCAAAAGCCTGGAAAAGTTTTGCCGAAGGGTTTTCCCATTTATTTCTGTTCATCACAGATGACTCCAAGGAAAGAATGATTTTTGAATCTGATCTTCCAAGCAGGGTTATGATTAGGTATACGGGGACACTTCACTCATTTGACAAAATTCTAAGGGACAATCAATATATTTCTCAGGAAAATAGAGCATATATCTTTCATTCCACCGATCTGATTCCTGGATTGGTCTCAAAATGCCCACAATATTTCATAGATCAAACCTGTCTTCAAGAGGAAAAGCTCAAATTGATTCCTCCGACCAAAAGTGTAAAGAGATTTGCCATGGTGGGACTTTTTATGCACGTCAAACAGATGGAGCCGGTTGTCAGATTGTTTTCTCAGTTGCCTGATTTGACCTTGTTGCTTTTTGGTCAAGGTGAACTTGAAACCCATATTAAGGACATCATTACAAAGGAGAAAATTCAAAATGTCCAGATAAAAGGCTTTGTAAGTCCAGATAATATTGAAACAATTTACAGTCAATTTGATGTCCTTATTTTGAATTCTTTGCATGAGACGGGCCCAATGATCGGCATTGAGGCCATGGCGGCTGGCAAGCTTATTCTAAGCAGGCCAATAGGCTCCATGAGAACAAGGCTAAAAGGATTTGATGACTTTATCTTCAATGATCAGGTAGAATTACTGGCTCAGATAAAAAAAATTAAAGGATTGTCAGAAGATAGAATTTTGGATTATTCAAATAAGCTAAGAGAAAGGTATTTGAATCAATATTCATCGGACGCAATTTCTGAACAGATTATTTCCTTAATCCATAGATCATGAGACAAGGAGAGAACCCTTCCAAAAAAGATTATAAAATTAAAATTGAAACTACCCATCGGATTATAATATCTGTTTATATCCCTAACCTCCAGGATGAATATTTCAAAAATTCTTCGGAGATTTTTTGTATGTGTTTGGATTCAGTCTTAGCAACGATTCATTCCAAAACCAGGGTTTCAATCATTCTTAACGGTTGTTGCGATGAGGTAAATCAGTTGGTCTATTCCTATCAAGCTGATTATCCTCACTTGATTGATCAGGTTTATTATACTCAAAATAACCTTGGAAAGATTAATGCGATTTATTCAATTGTCAAAAGCAATTTAGAATCCTTGTTGACCATCACAGATGCGGATGTCATGTTTCTTCCCAATTGGCAAAGTGAGGTTGAAAAGATTTTTGTCGCTTTTCCTGAAGCGGGTATGGTTAGTCCGGTTCCAAGTAGCAAAGGTTTTCTTTATAGTACAGCAAGTACCCTTTATTACGGTTTGTTTAAGGGGAAAATAAAATTCAGACCTGTCCTGGATCCGGATGGCTTGATAAATTTCCAGGAAAGTGTCGGTTCCAATCTCTATCAAAAGATACATTTGGAAAAGTATCTGGTGATAGAAAACAACGGGAATGAGGCTGTAGTGGGCTGTGGACATTTTGTCGGGACTTTCCGCATGGAAGTTTTCGAACATTCCCCGACAAAAGTTTGTCAGTTTAGAGTCCAGGGAGGAAGTGAAGAAGCATATTTGGATGATCCAAATGACCTTTCTGGGAGACTTCGATTAGCCACTTTGGGGAATTTTGCCTACCATCTCGGAAATACACCCAAAGATTGGATGAGAGACGCCTTGGCAAAAACAAAGGCTGAATCTTTTCCCAAACCTGAAATAATCCTTCCACCATCCAAAAGCCTCACCAAATGGCAGGTGAAAGTCGGAAGACTGTTATTTATACTTTTATTCTATAAATTCAGAAAGCAATTTTTCAAAACTCTGGGGGTAAATGAGCCTTATTAAATGATATGAATTCCCTGAAATTTAAAATTTGGCGAAAACTTCATCAATGGATTCATTCCGAAATAGATATTGACAAAAAAGCCAAAGTCTCGTTCTGGACTAGAGGTGTTCATCATGTAGAGTTTCAGGGGGGGAATTTGGTGCCGGAAGGTTGTGTCTTTTCGGATTCCACCCAACTCGGCTTTAGGACTACTTTAGGGACTAATAATTTTTTTGGGGGAAAAGTAAAAGTTGGTAAGTATTGTCAAATAGGTCGGGACGTAGCTTTTCATCCGACAAATCATCCCATAGATTACCTGACCACCTATATCAACTCCCAACTTTTCAAAGGGGACCTTAAATCATTGAAGACTGAAAAGCCAATTTCAATCGGCAACGACGTATGGATTGGACATGGAGTGATTGTATTAGCTGGAGTCGTGGTTGGAGACGGCGCTATTTTGGCAGCTGGTTCTGTTGTGACCAAAGATGTGGAGCCTTATACCATCGTGGCAGGCAATCCTGCTAAACCTGTCAGAAAAAGATTCTCGGAAGAAATTATTCAGGAACTTTTAGCCCTACAATGGTGGGATAAATCCGAGGAAGAACTTGAAGCATTAAAACCGCTATTTTTTAAAAGACTAGTGGATTTTCCTACTCTAAAAAATATCAATATTCCTTAATGCACATTTGTTTTTTGATCCCTGACGGGGTTGGTATCAGAAATTACCTTTATTCCGATATTATCGGTGAATTGGAAAAAGACGGCCATTCAGTGACTGTTTGGCATTCATTGGATGAGGAAGTGATCCAACAAGCCAAAAGGATTCATACCACCTCTGAATTCAACCAATATTCGTTTTCGTTTTACAAAGAAGATGTTTTACCAAGATTTTTGAGGGACACTGTAGCTTTTAGCAGGTTAAAACTAAATAGTCAATTAAAAAATAACCCAACCATCTTGGATAATTGGCTTCCGAAAAAAAACCTGAAAGGACGGATTTCCAATTTCTTCGCCAAATCATTGGCGAGCCGTTCACCTTCTTTTGAAAAAATAGAAGGAGTGGAAAAAATGATCGTAGCCCAACACCGAAAATCTCAAGCCTACAAAAAGTATCAAGATGATTTGAAAAAAATTGGGCCTGATATAGTTTTTTGTACCCATCAACGGGAGCCTAATGCTGGTTTGGCAATGCTTGCTGCCAGAGATTTGGGGATTAAAACTGTGACAGCCATTTTTTCTTGGGATAATCTACCCAAAGGTAGGCTTCCGATGAGGGCAGATTTCTATTTGGTTTGGTCCGAATATATGAAAACTGAGCTTCTTGAGTATTTTCCCGATATTCAGGAACACCAAATTCAGATTGTCGGTACTCCGCAGTTTGACTTTTATTCTAACTCCTCACTTTTACTTTCCAGAGAAGAGTTTGCAAATCAATGGGGTTTGGATCCTGAAAAAAAGTGGATTTGCTTTTCGGGAGATGATATCCTTACCTCTCCCCATGATCCGAAGTACCTTTGGGATATTGCTCAATCCTTACTGGATCAGCCTTCAATTCAGGTGATTTTCAGGCCTGTTCCTGTTGAGGATTTTGAAAGATATCAATACGTACTCGAAAAATTTCCTGAAATCAAGGTATTACCACCTTTGTGGAAAAAAGGGGCTCTTTGGAGTAGATATTTTCCTTATCCGGAGGATATTCAAATGTTGGTCAATCTTGCCAAACATTGCGGAACTGTAATAAACGTGGGATCTACCATGGCATTGGATTTCGCCCAGTTTGATCATCCTGGAATTTATCTCAACTATGAGGTCAACCCTTCACATTCTTGGTCCATAAAACGAGTCTACAGATTCCAACATTTTAGATCATTTAAGGATCTGGATGCTGTGGTTTGGATCAATTCTAAGGAGGAAATCAAAGATACAGTCTTAAAGGTACTTGAGACGCCTGCTCAAGTGGCTAAAGACCGGATCATTTGGAGAGATAGAATAGTATCCCAACAATCCGATATAAGTTCTTCCTCAAGGATTATTGGCTTTCTAAAATCCATACCTAACAGCCTGTCCTCAAATTAGGGAGTGCTACGTACTCCAGGAAGCTCCTGTTTTATAGCTCCTGGGTAAATTTCATCCTTTATCCTTAAAAATCTCCGGTAAAATTAAGGGAAAATCCCCCCAAAAATTAATAATGCATATTTGTTTTTTATCTCACGAGTATCCCAAAAAAGGCTTAAATCCTGGTGGAGTAGGGGTGTTTTTGCGGGGAATTGCACCAAAAATCGTTCAAAAAGGTCACCGGGTTACTATTTTGGGGGCTAATAACACGGATCAATTTGAAGAATACGAGGAGGAAGGAGTTAGGATCATACGAGTTGAAAACCCCCAACTTTCTGGCATTAATTGGTTTTTGATAGCTCAAAAACTCAATTTCCATTTAAAAAGAATCCACAGAGAAGCACCACTGGATATTGTGGAAGGGTCTGAACTTTCATTTGCCTTCCTTTCCAAAATTTCTGGGGTGAAATTTGTCATTCGCCTCCATGGCGGACATTATTTCTTTGCAGAATCAGAAAATAGAGGAATTAATTGGTGGAAAGGTTGGCAAGAAAGAAAGTCATTTTCCAAAGCGGACGGAGTGATCGCGGTTTCAGACTACGTGAGAATGCATACTGCCAAATTCCATTCCATTGAATCCTATCCCATAGAGACCATCAGATATGCGATAGACACGGATAAATTCTATCCCAGACCGGATATTCTCCCCCCACCGTATTCCATGGTATTCTTGGGTACAATCTGTCAAAAAAAGGGGGTGGAAAATTTAATCCTTGCCTTTGCGCAGGTAATTAATTCATACCCCGAAGCCAAATTGGATCTTTATGGAAAGGATTGGTTTTTTCCAGATGGGTCTTCCTATACCCAAAAAATGAAGACCCTAATTGACAGGCTGGATTTAATCGGTTCTGTTCGTCTTTTCCCCCCTGTACACCACGACAAAGTGCCAGAAACTTTCGCACACTATGAATATTGTATTTTCCCCTCTTTCATGGAAACCCAGGGCTTGGTGGCTCCAGAGGCTATGGCAATGGAAAAGGTGGTGATTTTTACCCAAAAGGGACCGGGACCGGAAACAATCACCCATTTGGAAAACGGATATTTGTGCAATCCTCTTTCTGTTAAAAATATAGAGGAGACAATTTTAACGGCCTTTGAAAACAGAAATAAAAACTCTGAAATTGGTAAAAATGCAAAGCTTCAGGTTTTGAGTACATTTTCCTCAAAAGGGACTATTGATAAAAACCTGGATTTTTATAGAAGGATAATTCATGGGTAAATTTTTAATTATAACATGCGTTCAGCATTCTTCGGATGGGAAAGACTATTTTGGATATGGCCCTTATGTAAGAGAAATGAATCTTTGGATCAGAAAAGAGGAGAAAGTTTGTGTATTGGCTCCGATCTCAGATTCAAATGTTGTCCAAAAGATTGATCTGGCATACCAACACGGGAATCTTGAATTTCAAAAGGTCCCTGCATTTGATATTCAATCTGTAAAATCAATTCTGAAAGCAACCTACCAAGTGCCTTACATTATGGTAAAAATGCTCCTGGCAATGGCAGCAGCAGACCATATTCACATCAGAATTCCAGGAAATATGGGGCTTTTGGGGATGTTTTGCCAAATTCTTTTTCCCGGAAAAGCAAAGACGATTAAATATGCAGGAAATTGGGATCCCCAATCCAAACAACCGTTGACGTATAGGATTCAAAGAAAAATTGCGAACTCTACATTCCTGACTAAAAATGCGAAAGTATTGGTTTATGGGGATTGGCCGGATAGCACGAAAAATATCCTACCGTTTTTCACAGCATCTTACTGGGAAAGGGAAAAAGAATCGGTACAGAAGCAACCATTGATTCAAGGACTTAAATTGGTTTTTGTAGGTGCTTTGTATGATGGAAAAAATCCTGTTGTTGGACTTCAGGTTTCAAAAATACTTCAGGAAAAAGGAATTGATTTTACCTTCACGTATTGTGGCGACGGCGTTTTAAGGGCTTCCCTTGAAAAACTTTCCAAAGATTGGAAGCTCGAGAAAAAGGTTCGCTTCTTGGGGAATGTTAATGCAGAAATAGTAAAAGAAGAGCTTAAAAATTCCCACTTTTTGATTTTTGTGTCCGAAACTGAAGGTTGGCCCAAAGCTGTGGCAGAGGCCATGTTCTGGGGATGTTTGCCACTGACTTCGGCAGTCAGTTGCGTTCCGCAAATGGTAGGGAGCCAGGAGGAACGTGGAATTCTGGTATCCAAAGACCCTGAATACCTTGTAAGCAGACTGGAAGAATTGAAGAATAATCCAGCCAAATTCGAAAGAATGAGTCAACAGGCTATGGATTGGTCGAGAAACTACACCTTGGAGAAATTTCAGGCTGAAATAGAAAAGTTGAAATGAGAATCCTCCAGCTTATTGATTCTTTGGAGATAGGAGGAGGGGAACGAATGGCCGTGAATATTGCCAATTATTTTTCTAAGTCCGGGGTGCCCAATAGATTGGTAGTCAGTCGAAATAAAGGGCCACTCGTTGATTTGATTCAAGATCAGGAAAATGTGGACCAGTTGTACAAACGAAGCTTCTTGGATTTGAAAGCTTTTTTCAACTTGATCCAAATTATCCGGAATTTTCAACCAACTCATATCCATGCCCATGACAGTTCAATTTTTTGGGCAGCAATTGCCGGAATTTTCTTTCCTCAAATGAAAGTGATTTGGCATGCACATTATGGTGGATTAGCCGGAAAAGATTCAAGATTCGGCAAGTTTCTTCCTTTGGTTAAAAATAAGATTGATGGCTTGATTGCGGTCAACCCCGAACTTATTTCATGGTCTAACTCTTCTTTGCCGAACCTAAAGGCGAGAAAATTTATAGAAAATTTTCCGTCTATACCCTCGTTCTCAAGGTCAAAGCCGAAGGAACCTAAGATTATATGTTTGGCTAATTTAAAGCCCCCAAAAAACCACAAACTTTTAATCCGTTCTTTTGCAAAGTTTGGAAAAAGATTTCCTGAATATCAGCTGGAATTGATAGGTAGTCTCCAAAATCTATCCTACTTAGAGGATCTAAAAAAGGAAATATCCCTTTTACAAATAGACCACAAAATCAATTTCCATGGAGAACAAGTCAATATTTCCCCTTTTTTAGAAAGCGCTGAATTCGCAGTGCTTGCTTCAGATGTGGAAGGATTGCCCGTTTCTATCTTAGAGCTTGGACTGGCAGAAATCCCAATCGTTTGTTCCAATGTCGGGTATTGCGGTGAACTATTGGAATACGGAGATTTGGGCTACCTGTTCCCTCCTGGGGAAGAAGAAAAGCTGGTACAATGCATGGAAGTGTTGGTCTTAAATAAAGAGGAGGCAAAAACAAAAGCTTCTTATTTCAGAAAAAAAGTCCAAAGCCAATATGGAGATGAACAATTTGGAAAAAAATATCGGACTTTTATCCAAGAATTGAATTAATATGGAAATCTTTCTTTCCTCCATAAAAAAGCAAAAACTGTCGTTTTTTTGGTTCTGTGTACATGCAGTTCTCGGGATTTCCGCTGCCTTTACCCCATATCCAATGATCTTGTTTTTTTATCTGGCATTGGGGTACTCCTTTATTAATTTGTTCTGGATTCATCCTAGGCAAAGACCTAGGCTGATCGCTGAAATCATCATTTATTTTGCCTCATTCGAAGCATTAGGAAGGTTGGCAGGTTCGGATCCTTTTCTTCCTTATGAACTTGGGAAATATATTCTCCTTTTTTTATGCCCTCTCGGATTGATATTAAGCAGAAATTATTCATGGAAGGGCATGATTGGTCTTATCGTCGTCCTCTTGTCTATCCCCGCTGTGATTTTTGATGAAAGTGGATTGGTGACATTCAATGACTTGAAATTTAATCTCTTAGGTTTATTGAATATCGGGGTTGCGATTTGGTTTTTTTCCTCTCTTAATATTTCACTCAAGCATCTGATTAATTGGTCGAAACTCATTGTTTTACCAATTATTTCAGTTTTGATCCTTACGATTATTCGAACTCCGGATTTGGACGAAGTTGAGTTTTCATTAGGGGCCAACTTTGCCACTGCTGGTGGATTCGGCTCCAATCAAGTTTCGACAATTCTTGGATTGGGAGTCTTTATCATGGCGATCTGTTGGCTTTTAAATTACCGAGTCACCGGATTCAAATCTCTAGATCTGGTGATTTTGTGTTTGTTTACCGGGCAAGGATTACTGACCTTCTCCAGAGGAGGAATGATCGGGGCTTTCATCGCAATTGTGGTAGTCATGTATTATTTGGGCAAACTCAGTCAGCAGGAAAGACATAGACTCGGCATTCCCAATTTCAAAAAATATATCCTCCCGGTGACAATAGCCCTTATTGTCGTCATGAGCGTCGCCAATATGGTTACCGGCGGGATGCTTTTGCTGAGATATATGGGTGAAACCCAAGGCACACTTAGCGGTAGTGCAGAGAAAAATTTGAATAAAATCACGACCAATCGCTCGGATATCTTTTTAGAGGATGTGGACCTTTTTCTGGAATATCCCATGCTGGGAGTAGGTGTAGGGGCCTCTACTTACTTGAGGCAGGAGTATAAAAACTATGCTCCGCATGTCGAACTTTCCAGATTGATCGCCGAACATGGATTTTTAGGAATTGTTATATTCTCCTTATTCATTTTGATTTACTTTTTGAATAGAAATCAGGCTCCTGATACCATCTCTAAAGGATTATTGATTGCATTTTACTTTTTGGGATTTTTGGCAACATTTCATTCGGCTACCAGAACTTATATTACGCCCTTGTTGATGGGGGTTTCCTGCGTAGTTATAGGCCAAAGTTCAAAAAAGAGCATTAAATCCCAACCTCAATCTAATCCTTCTAGGCTTGCTTTAGCTCAAAAACCTGTCAAGCAATTTTAAATGGTTTTTCTAATCCGCCCATGAAGATTTTTGCCTACAACGATTTCATCTTGAAGAAATATGAATCGAACATTTACGGAGATGATTCCCATGTTCTTTTCATTGATCATACGGGCACCCAATACTTCGAAAAGTATCTGCTGGGCTCAAGAGTAAAAAACTCTCCCCAAAAAGGATATTACCTGGTTAAAGATGGAAGTGAAAAAATCCTGCCCTTACCAAATTACTCTTCGGTTTCAGATTTCCTCAAAAGGCCGGGATTATTTGGTGAAGCCAGAAAGATCCTAAAGCCTAAGATTTATCATTTTGATGTATTTTGGCTTACATGGCCACACCCCATAAGTTTCCTGATCCTACTGCTGATTGGAAAAGATAAACCCAAGGTTCTTTTTATCAGGCAAAATTTGGAAGCCCTAATTCAAGTCAGGTATAGCGGAATTCAAAGGAAAATAGGACTGTTGTTTACCAGATTGATGTATGCTTATGCCAAAAGATTTCACCCTCAAGCTTTGATCGTTACAGTCGGAGAAGAAATGTATAAAATTATGCAGGGCCAATTTCAAAAGGTCCACTTCATCAGCGATTGTATTGTCCCTTCTGAAGTAGCTCAAGCTCCCAGAAAATTCCCTGAAGAAAAGCTAAAGTTGATTTTCGTAGGGCGCCTGGAGGCCGAAAAAGGTATCCCTGTTTTGCTACATGCCATAAAAATTCTTCGGGAAAAGTTCCCTCTTCAATTAACCCTAGTGGGTGAAGGAGCCTGTCAGAATGAAATTGACCAAATAATTGCTGCAGAATCGCTTGCCGAAGAGGTAGTTCTTGTAGGGTATGTGCCCTTCGGAGAGCAGCTTTTCGAATTGTATAAATCCCACCATTTGATGGTAATATCCTCTTATAGTGAGGGACTTCCTAAAATCATCAATGAAGCCAGAGCTTTTGCTCTACCGATCGTTTCCACGGAAGTGGGAGGTATCGCAAAAGAACTGAAAAACGAAAATACCGTGATTTTTTCTCCACCCGGAGATTCCTTACTTCTTGCCCAAGGCATAGAAAAAATCTGGACAGACAAATTACTTTACGAGAAAATCTCCAGAAATCTTTCAGAAGAATTTAAAACCAATTCCCTGGAGTATTGGAGCGGAAAATTCGCATCTCTGGTTCGCGCTCACGTGAGAAATCAACAAAATTAACAGGAATGGATGCTTTGGTTTCAATTGTGGTGCCGGTCTACAATACAGAGAAGTATGTTGCCGAAACAATAAACTCGGTTATCAGCCAAACCTATACCAATTGGGAGTTGATTTTGGTGGACGATTGTTCTACTGACCTTTCATTCGGTATTTGCAACTCCTTTTCTCAAAAGGACCCCAGAATTAAGGCTCTCAGGCTGGCCAAAAACTCGGGTGCCTTGGCAGCGAGAAATAAAGGGATTGAACTTTCAAAAGGGAAGTTTCTTTGTTTTTTGGACTCCGATGACACTTTCGAGCCCAATAAGTTGGAGATTCAGGTGAAGTTTATGCAAAAATTTGACCATGCAGTCTCGTTTACTATGTTTCAAAGAATCACCGAATCAGGGGAGTTTTTGGGAAAAAGCAATGTTCCTTTCAATACCAAAATCGGATATAAAGACTTGTTGGGAAACCCGGCATTTTCAATCATTACCCTCATGGTGGACAAGGAAAAAGTCATGGTGCCTCTTGTCCAGGAAGATTTGGTGAAAGCTGAAGATTATGTGTTTCATCTTAGAATCCTAAAGCAGGGCGTGGATGCATTCGGAATCAATCAGCCTTTGTCAAATTACCGCTATAGGCCAGGCTCTCAATCCACTTCCTTCTTTGGCAATTCTGCTGACCTATGGAAAGTCCTGAGTACTGTTGAAAAGCTTCCAATTCATAAGGCTTCGTTTTATTTTGGACGATACTTGGTCAAAGGAATTGGCAAACGACTTACTTTATTCAAACAAGTCATTTCAAAAAAGGGATGAATTTTTTCCAAAAAGTACAAGGGAAAAGCAAAGCGATTTTCCGAAAAAGTAAGAATAAGGCCTATGGAATTATTGATTATTTATTCCCGATTCAGACCAAGGAATTGGTAGGGAAAAGAATTTTCTCTTTGGGATATGCCTATCCAGATGAATTGTTTGTCGAAAATATACCTGAAAAAAACACCATTTGGGCTGAAGTAATCCCGGGTTTGACGGAGACCTATAGATTTGATCAGGAAGATGAATATTACCGGATGTATCAAAAGGCTAGATTCGCATTCACCTGGAAAAAAGGTGGATGGGATTGTCTTAGACATTATGAAATAATCGCCAACGGATGTCTTCCTGTTTTTAGAGGTATTGAGAATTGTCCCAAAGGGACTTTGGAGCATTTTCCGAAGAAACTCCTTCAGGAAATTAACGAAAAGTTGCTTCCATGGAAAGGAACCAAGACTCAAGAATCGGAGTACCAAAGGCTTTCTGTTGAACTCTTAGCCTATTCCAAAAGACATTTGAGTTGTTCTGGGCTTGGAAGATCTGTTTTCAAGGTGTTTGGCTTAGAAAAAGCACCTTCAATTTTACTGTTGACCTGTGATCCCCGCCCAAACTATTCCAGGGAATTTGCCTTCATTGGACTGAATAAAGAGGCCAAAAAATCAGGTGGTATCTGTATTTCTTATCCCAGATTAAATCCCCTTTATGAGGATTTCCCAAAAGAAAAAGCCTCACAACTCTACGGTAGGGGGTTTGGCTATACACGAAAAATTGAAGTCCAGGCAGGAGAATCAGAACAGGATTGGGACGACATCAAAATCAGGAAAAGTATCCTCAACAAACATTGGGATATTGTCCTGTATGGAAAAGTTGGTTTGGACGAAGGTGTATTGGGATCATTGCCTAATCTTCCTTTTTGGTCAGAAGTATCTTCGGTTTATTCAAAAAATCAAATAGGGTTTTTGTATGGTGGGGATCATTCCCAAAATTTGGCAGAAAGAAGCAGCCCCTATACCCGACACCTGCTATCACACAGTAAACATGGAATTTGTTTGGTTAGAGAACTGAAATTGCCTTGAAAAAATTTGAATTGCCTATCGTTTTTTGTTCTGACAGCAATTTTACAGAACATGTCGCAGTTACTATTTTATCCATAGTAAAATCCAATCCTGAATTTTCATTTGATTTTCATCTAATTTCTTCGGAATCAAACCTTGCAAAACTTTCCAAACTAGAGCGGCTGAGTGAGGATTATAACTCAACCTTTCAATCTCATCATCCGGATTTTTCTGTCTTTGATGCCTTCCCAAAGGTGCATCATTTAAATCTTGCTTGCTACTATAGGCTGCTTGCGCCTAAGCTCATCCACGAAAAGAATTACCTCTATCTGGATACCGATATCATTGTAAGTGGAGATCTTTCGGTTTTCTTGGCATACTTACACTCCAAATTTGTCTTGGCCGCTGCTGCAGATCCTGTTTACCGCTGGGAAGACGACTTAGGTATGAGCCCAGGTAGTCTTTACTTTAATTCTGGGGTCATGCTGGTCAATAGAGAAAAATGGAACACAGAAAAAATTACCGAAAGAGTCATGGAGTATATTGCAAGCCACCCTTCTGCGATTAGGTTTGGGGACCAATGTGCTCTTAACGCAATTCTCGATGGGAAATTTGAAGAATTACCTCCTTCCTTAAATCAACAGGCTATCATTTTTAGAGATGATATTCCAAAAATGGAGAAAATATGGACTCCGGAAGAGATTGATGAGGCAATCAATAATCCAGTGGTCATCCACTTCACCGGACCTAGTAAACCCTGGCAATATCAATGCTCACATCCTGAAAAGAAGCGCTATTGGGATTTTCAAAAATGGTCTCCCTTTAAAAGAAATTTCCCTGAGGGAATGAAAAAACTGGATTACCTTAAAATTCTGATCCCGAATTCGTTCAAGAAAAAAGTTAAAGAGATTTTTAACCGAAATAAGTAAGCCAAACCGGACTTGTATGAATCATTCTCCAATAAGTCAAGATTCCATACAGGGATAATAGACTCAGACTTATCCGGTTGATTAGATCCCAGTTTTTGTTCTTCAATTGCTTTATCCCGAGATTTAAAGCCACAATTCCAATCAGGAAAACGGGGGCAAGCCAACGGATTTCTATGTAGGAAATGATGATCAGACTGAAAATGCTCATCATCGCAAATTGACCAATGCCAACGAAATAGTTTCCAAGGGAAGGTTTCTTAAAGTTGATCACGAAGACCAAAACTGGAAAAAAGATGGCCAATCCAATATTCCGAAATCCTGCTTTGATCAAAAAAAGAAAGTCCTTCACAAACTCTTTTACAGTCATCTTCATATCGAAAAAGATAGACTCGGAAAATGTGCGGGGAAGTGAATTTTCTCCATTTTGATCTAAATAGGCCCTGGTTTCTTCCCAGGTAACATGACTGAATTCCGGTATTTCATCGGCATTGGCTTTAAGCTGAGAAAGATATTGCCGCTGAGTCCAGGTACAATCCAACTGCTTATTTTCAATGTTCTTATTGTCATACCCTATTTTGCCTTGATGGATCAATGGAGGTAAATTTAAAACAAGCCAAAATAGTATCGAACCCATAAGAATCTTCATCCCAGGATAAAATTGGTACTTGTCTCTGAAAATGAGCAATAAAGCAGTTGCCACCAAGGGTAAATAAATGATGGAAAACTCTCGGGTAAAAAATGCCGAAACCAAGGAAAAATAGGCATATGCCGGCAATTCTTTTTGATATCCTTCCATGACCAGGTAGCTTTCAAAAAGAAAAACTACCAGAAAGCAAAAAAGCAAAGTGTCATTGGTACCGATCAAGAAAGATCCCGATGCGATATAAAATGCCAAATGAGGTCCTGCAAAGGAATTTCGCATGAGACTTTTTCGACTTAGATAAACCCAGATAAAAATGCTTCCTATCAGACTGATTAGCCTTAAAGCGATAAAATTTGGTAAAACAAGTGAGAGGGGATAGGCTAGAAGTCCATGAGGAACCGAAAAATTGGCTGAAGAAAAAAAAGAATAAAAGCCCATTTTCTTTCCTTCATCTAGATAGAGACTCATGAGTCCTTCATCTCCTAATCCTTCGGGTTGAAAAAACATCCAAAATGTGATGCCCAATACACAGTAAACCCCAATTGTAGCCGAACTAAAAAAAGAAATTTTTGACATACCTGAATGGCAAATTCATTAGAGCTCGTAAATCAACGAAATAATGATTTAAGTTTTCCTATTTTGCATCAAAGAAGTTCCAATAATTAAATTTTAAATGAGTTTTTTTCCTAAAGTATTGGTAATTGGTATAGGATCGATTGGAGCCAGACATGTCAATAACCTCCTGAATTTGGGATATGAAAATATCACCTTGGTAACCCGGAGAAAAGATTTTTCAAACGATTGGCCTGTGCTACCGGTGTTTGAATCACTTGAATCAGCCCTTGCCCGGGATGAATTTACCCATGCAGTCATCAGCAGTCCTACCTCAAGGCATCTATCTGACTTAAACCTGGTTTTAAAAGCAGGGATAAAAAATGTCTTCCTGGAAAAACCCCTTAGTCATTCTTGGGATAATGTTGACGAGGTAATCCGACAAATATCTCCCGATCATAAAATTTCCTTGGGATTCGACTTAAGATTTGACCCGGGCTTGATAAAAGTTCAAGAGTTAATTCGTTCTGGAGATATTGGACCGGTTTTTTCAGCGGTTGCCTTTGTAGGACAATATCTTCCTGATTGGCGTCCTCATGAAGATTATAGGGTAGGAAGTAGTGCGAGGATATCAGCTGGTGGAGGTGTTTTGTTGGATCTGGTCCATGAATTTGATTATCTCCACTGGTTATTGGGAAAGCCAAAAATGATCGGAGCTTTTTATCAAAATTCCCATTCCCTTGAAATTGAGACTGAAGATTTGGCAGATGTCCTTTTAAAATTTGAATCGGGTGCACAGGCTACCGTTCATTTAGATTACCTGCAGAAGAAATTAGTCCGATATTGCCATTTGACTGGAGCTGCCGGTAGCATTAGGTGGGACCTGTCACAGAGAATGGTTTGGTTGACCAAAATCAGTGGGGAAGAAAAAATATGGGACTTTAGCCAACATGAAAGGAATGACCGATTTGTAAAGATCATTAAAGCCTTTATTGAAAGTTCCCAGGTTGAAAACTTGGCCTCTTTGCCGGATGGCTTGAATAGTTTAAAAATGGTGTTGGCTGCCAAGAAATCTTCAGAATCCTCTACTTTTGTCCATCTTTCCTAGTTCCTAAGCAAAATACAAAGGAGAAATTTAGTTCAAGGTATGATTCTCGCCACCATTTGTTGTAGAGGAGGCTCCAAAGGAGTTCCTAATAAGAATATTAAACTTTTAAACGGGTATCCTCTCATTCACCATACGATTAAGCAAGCTCTGGCTTCTAACCATATCGATGAATTAATTGTCTCCACTGATAGTGAGGAAATTGCCCAAATTGCAAGGGATGCTGGAGCAAAGGTTCCTTTTTTGAGGCCTGCTGATTTGGCATCTGATACCTCCAGTAAATGGCCTGTATTTGTTCATGCACTTGAATTTTTTGAAAAAAATGAGGGCAAGGAAGTGAAGTATTTGGTGGATTTGGATGTGACAGTCCCCCTAAAAACTCCGGAAGATATTGATGGATGTATTCAAATGGCATTGGCTCATTCCGAAGTGGAAGTGGTCATCACCGGATATGAACCGGAAAGAAATCCTTATTTCAACATGATGGAAATTAGGCCGGACGGGTTGGCGGAGATTGTAAAAAAATCATCCAAGCCTATAGTCAGGAGACAGGATGCACCGGAGGTATACAGTCTTTCACCGGCTGCTTTTGTAATTAAGAAATCAGCCCTATATCACTACCCCCATTGGAGCGCAGCCCCTTGCATGATTTATCCCATGCCCAGGGAAAGAGCAATAGATATTGACTCGGAGTTGGATTTCGAACTTATAGAATTTTTGATCAACAGAAAAAAATGAAAGATATCTTTGACCTGAGCGAAAAGACGGTCCTCCTTACGGGAGGAGCAGGTCTACTGGGACCCGAAATGGCAAGCGCACTTCTTCAGAAAGGTGCCCGAGTCATTTTAGCAGACATCAATGCCGAAAAATGTGACAAAATAGTTGGCGAGAGAGCTTGGGACCAAACCATGGTGAAGACCATTTCCTTGGATGTCGCTTCCCAGGATTCCTGGAAAAACTCCGTGAATCAAATTGTTTCAGAATTTGGAAGGATTGACGTCCTCATCAACGGGGCAGCAAGTACCAACCAATCCAAAACTGCAAATTTCGAAGCTGGGTTTGAGAATTTCCCGGAAGAAGATTGGGATAGAATCATGGATATCAATCTCAAGGGTACATTTTTGGGCTGCCAAGTGGTAGGAAAACAAATGCTTCTTCAAGGAAAAGGCAGCATTATCAATGTTGCCAGCCTCTATGGAGTAGTAAGCCCAAACCATCGGATCTATCCGGGAACAGGGATTTTTCAGCCTGTAGCCTATAGTGTTAGTAAACATGGGGTCATCGCCCTGACCAAATACCTTGCTACCCTATGGGGGGATAAAGGGATCAGAGTAAACTCATTAACCCCAGGAGGGGTATGGAACCAACACGAAGGGCTTTTTTACGAACGATACAAACAATTGAATCCTTCCGGAGACATGGCAGATAAATCAGACATGAATGGGGGAGTGGTCTTCCTGGCATCAGATGCCTCCAAACATGTCATAGGACATAATCTAATCATCGACGGAGGGTATTCCGTCTGGTAATTCTTTTTATATGAACAATCCTTTGATAGAAATTTCAGGTAGAAAAATCGGGTATGATTACCCGCCTCTGGTAATTGCAGAAATAGGTATTAACCATGGCGGTTCTATTGCAGTGGCTAAAGAAATGGTAGATGCTGCAAAAAGAGCAGGTGTCGAAATGATCAAACACCAAACCCACATTGTAGATGATGAAATGAGTCGGGAGGCAAAAAATACCATTCCTGCTCATACCAAAGAAAGCATTTACGAAATCATGCAAAGTTGTGCTTTATCCGAAGAGGAAGAATTGGAGTTAAAAGAATACACAGAGGCTCAGGGTATGATTTTTATCTCCACTCCCTTTTCCAGAGCAGCTGCTGATCGCTTGATCAAATGGGATGTACCTGCTTTTAAAATTGGTTCGGGAGAATGTAACAACCATCCTTTGCTGGAGCATATCGCAAGTTTTGGAAAGCCCATGATTCTCAGCACAGGAATGAATGACCTGGAAAGCGTCCGAAAGTCAGTGGCTATTTTGGAAAAGCATAAAGTACCTTTTGCCTTATTGCACACCACAAACCTATATCCAACACCCAATCACCTCGTAAGATTGGGTGCCATGGTCCAATTGCAGGAGGCATTTCCTCAAGCAGTTGTAGGTCTCAGTGACCATACGCTCACCAACCACGCCTGCTTTGGGGCCGTAGCCTTGGGCGCCTCAATTCTTGAAAGGCATTTTACTGACCATATGCAAAGAGTAGGACCGGATATTGTCTGCTCAATGGATGAAACTGCCTGCAAAGAGCTAATCGAAGGCTCACAGCTAATCCAACTTCAAAGAGGAGGGGAAAAGAAGCCTGTTGCTGAAGAACAACCCACCATAGACTTCGCCTTTGCAACGGTTTGCACCATAAAACCCATTCAGGCAGGTGAAATATTCACAAAAGAAAATATCTGGGTCAAAAGACCGGGAAAAGGGGGGATCTTGGCCGAACATTACGATTCCATTTTGGGAAAGAAAGCCGCAGCCGACCTGGAAGTAGATATTCAGGTCCAATGGGAAAACATCCTTTAATCAATTATTCAAAGAAAGAATTACAACATGAAAGTTTTTGTACTCATAGAAAGAAGAGCAGACTATAGCCGATACAAGCCAATTTTGGAAAAAATGAGGGAGGACTCATTTTTTGAAATTTACCTGGTTGTCACCGGGATTTGCCTTTTGGACCTGCACGGCAAGGATGTGAATTACATTGAAGATGATGGGTTTACCATCAATGCCAAAATCCCGATGTTTGATTCCAATGCCCCTGATTCCGGAGCAGAAATGGTCCGATCCATGGCTAAAGTACTGCGGGATGTCACTTTTGAACTTGAAAAAGCCAAACCTGACTTGGTTCTCTCGGGCTTTGACATCGGAGGAAATTTCGCTGTGACGATTGCAGCAGCCCACATGAATATTCCGGTGGCCCATATCCAGGGTGGTGAAGTCACAGGTAGTATTGATGAAGCCATAAGACATGCGATGACCAAATTTTCCCACATCCATTTTCCGGCTACCGAAGATGCCAGGGATAGGCTGGTAAGACTCGGGGAGAACCCAAAGGATATTCACGTGGTTGGTTGTCCTTCCATTGATGTGCTTGTTAATACCCCCTCTTTCCCTGCAAGTGAATTGGAGGCTGAATTTGGATTGGATTTTTCAAAGCCATTCGTATTGGTCATCCAGCATCCGGTGACTACAGAGGCTATGTCCTCTATAGATCAAATTCGGGAGACGCTCCAGGCCTTGAAAGGAATTGAAGCTCAAGTGGTATTCCTGCTCCCAAATAACGATGCGGGACATTCCAAAATCATTGCCGAAATAAAGGCTTCAGGATTTAAGTGGATCCCTTCACTCCCCACGCTTAAGTTTGTGAACTTATACCGAAATGCTTGGGCCCTAGTCGGAAATTCAAGTTCTGGAATTCATGAAACTCCAACCTTAAAAATTCCGGCGGTAAATATCGGAAACCGGCAAATGGGTCGGGAAAGAGCTGCCAATGTATTGGATGTACCCAATGATGCCGCCAAAATCAAAGAAGCAATACACAAAGCCCTATTTGATCAGGAATTTAGAAAAATGGTGTCTGAAATTAAGAATCCCTATGGCGATGGGAATTCAGCAGAACAGATTGTCCGAATTTTGAAAAACCTAGACTTATCCAGTGTCAGCATCCAAAAAATCTTTTACGAAGGAAAGTAAAATTTTATTGCTTGGAGGAAGTGGCTATATCGGTAGTCACTTTTTCCGTTTTTTAACCGACCAGGGATTTACCAATGTCTGGACTGGGGGTAGAAATTCTTTGGGACCCAATTCATTAATAATCGACTTGGTAAATCCCTCAAGTGTTTCCTTGATCAAGGATGGGGAATTTGATTTCATCTTCAATTTTACGGGGCAGGTGACTAACCCCATCAAAAAATGCCTGGAGATCAATACCCTGGGAATCAAAAACCTGATCCGATCCTTAGGTGTATCTACCAAATTAATCCAACTTTCCAGCGTAGGGGTATACGGATCGGGTGATTTTGCCGATGAATCGACTATTTGTAATCCTGAAACACCTTATTCAACCTTGAAGCTGGTCGCGGAGGAATTATTGCTCGATGGGCTTAACCATGAAAACCTATTGATCCTCCGTCTTTCCAATATTTATGGTTCTTCACAACCCAAAGGAATTTTCGCCTATTTACAAAGATCCGGGAAATCTGACCAAATTCTGGATTTCAACAACGATGGAAGTCTATTCCGCTTTTTTCTGCACGTTGAAGATTTAGTGCGGGCGCTCTTTTTGATTTGCCGTAAAAATGAGTGGGGAAAGCAGGTGATTCTTAACTTTGTCGGCAGAGACAAATTTGCCATTCCGGGATTGATTGATCTGTTTGAGAAAAACCTTGGCTTCCACTATCAAAGAAATTTTTCACCTTCAAAGCCTTATGACAATAGGATGAATATTTCAGATCAATTATTCAGAAAGATCACAGGATTTGAAGAAAAGTATAATTTGGAATCCTATATCAAAGAATTAAAGTAAAATGTTCATCGATAAAAACGCACTCCATCTATTTTCCGGAAAAGATACCTTGTCCATACGGGAGGCCATGAGGCTCATCGAAGGGAATAAGAAAGGACAACTTTTTGTAATCAATGGAGAAAATAAACTGGTAGGTTCTCTCAGTGACGGAGATATTCGAAGAGGAATTTTAGAAGGAAGTCAGCTGGAAGATCCCATTTCAAAGGTGATGAACAAAAACCCCTTCTTCATCGGAATCGAGGAGCAAAAAACCTTGGACCTTAGAAAGGTTGAAGAAAAAGGAATCAAGCTAGTCCCCGTAGTGGACTCTCTGGGAGAGATTCATCACATCTTAAGCTCTGATCCTGAAAAAAGTGCAATCGCGATTCAGAATCCGGTTGTATTGATGGTCGGTGGAAGAGGAATTAGACTGGAACCCTTAACGCAAACCATTCCTAAACCTCTGTTGAAAGTGGGGAACAAACCCATTCTTCAGACCATTTTGGAGAGACTTTACCTGTTTGGGTTTAGAAATATTTACCTCATCACCAACTACCTTTCCGAAAGCATTGAGGAATTTTGTGGTGACGGATCCAGATTTGGACTGAATATCCAGTATTTCAAAGAGGAGAAGAAATTAGGAACAATCGGTGGAGTGAAATTCCTGGAGGATCAGTTAAACCTTCCTTTCCTGGTAATGAATGGAGACTTATTGACTTCCTTGAATTACAAGTCTGTCCTGGATTTTCATCTGGAACATCAAGCTCAATTGACTATAGGCAGCGCCTCATTCGAAACCAAAATTCCCTATGGAGTCATCCAAACCGAAGGCTGCAAGGTAAAATCCATCCTGGAAAAACCAACCTATACCTTTCGGATTAGTGGGGGTATTTATGCCTTGAGCCCGGAGATTTTATCCTTTATCCCCAAAGGACATTTCTTTGATATTACAGATCTAATGGAAATTCTCCTGAAAGAAAACCAAGCTGTTGTGGCATTCCCCATTGAAGAATATTGGTTGGATATAGGACAACATCAGGATTATGAAAAGGCAAATCACGATTATCAATCACTTTTCAATAAACCAAGTTTATGAATTATAATGGAAAAAAAGTCCTGGTAACAGGGGCAGCGGGCTTTATTGGAAGCCATTTGACAGAAGAATTAGTTAAATCAGGAGCTAAAGTCACCGCTTTGGTTCATTATAATTCCAATTCTTCATTGGCAAACCTGAAATACCTTTCTCAGGATATTCTCAGTCAAATCGAAGTTGTCTTTGGGGATGTCCAGGATGGTTTTTTAATGAATACCCTCTCCAAAGACAAAGAGATTGTTTTTCATCTGGCCGCCTTGATAGGAATTCCCTATTCCTATGTTGCACCTGCTGCCTACGTTTCCACCAATATCAACGGTACCTTGAATATGTTGGAGGCAGCAAGGAATCAGGGTGTGAAAAAGCTACTCGTAACTTCTACTTCGGAAACCTATGGCACCGCCCTGTATGCCCCCATAGATGAAAAACATCCCATGCAGGGCCAGTCGCCTTATTCTGCCACCAAAATCGGAGCCGATAAGATCGCTGAAAGTTACTATCTATCTTTTGGATTGCCGGTTTGTGTATTTAGACCCTTCAATACCTTTGGTCCAAGACAATCCAATAGAGCTGTAATTCCTACCATCATATCCCAGGTGATTTCCGATTCAAAAGAAATCCGTCTTGGATCTATTGACCCGGTTAGAGACATGCTTTATGTTAAAGATACTGCGAGAGGTTTTATGATGGCTGGGTTATCTGATAACACCATTGGGGAAGTCGTAAGCGTAGGAACCGGTAGAGGCGTTACAATCGGTGAAATCGTTAATTTGATTCAGGAAATATGTGGGACTAATAAACCAATTCAGGTGGAAGATACCAGAATCAGACCTGAGAAAAGCGAGGTCATGAAATTGATTTGTGATTATTCCAAAGCCAAAAACCTCTTTAATTGGGAGCCGGTGTATTCCTTGGAGCAAGGATTGACCGAAGCTATTGAGTTTATGAAGAAAAACCGAAATGAGGTGGATCCTGGCAAATACTCCATCTAATTCTTTTCACCCATATGTTCAAAAAAAAAAGCACTCAATTTTGAGTGCTTTTTTTTTACCAGGGGTTCTCTAGATCCTTTGCCTGATATTGCTTATTGATAAGTTGATAGGCACTTTCAGACGGCCTTTTAAGCAATAATGAATCCTTTTTCTTGAATAAAGCCGCAAAAAAAGCGATCGGAGTCAATATTATAAAAAAGACTAACCCTAATAGGATATTGGGTACTATCAAACTCAATAAATAGGTGAGCTTAAACCAAAGCCATTCCACTTTTTCGCTAATCCATTCTGATAGAATGCTAAGAAGGCCAATTCCAAATGAAACATAAAGAATCCAGGAAATAGAGGTAAGAAAATATACCAAAACTAAGCCCGTGCATATGACTAAGACGGTTTTACCGGGATTGCTTTTCAAAGTATTCATGATAGGCTAAAATTAGAAAAGAGTGTAAATAAATGGAGCCAGGGCACTCCCTCCTCCGAAAATAATCAATACACCTAACAGGAGAAGTATGAATATCACTGGTGCAAGCCAGAATTTTTTCCTCTCCTTCATAAATGCCCAAAGATCTTTTAGAAAATCCATATCTCAGTTTAATTTAAATTTGAAGTAATATAATTTCCAATCACTTTCGCAGCCTCTTGTACACCCCCCAAATTGAAGTGGCAATCATCATAGAAGTAATCGGTTGTTTTGGGGATGGATTTTTCCAAATCCAGGAGAAAAACATCCTCATCCTCCGCAACCTGAATAGTGATTTGATTCAGTTTACCCAGCTCTTCGGCAAGTTTTTCGCTGGGGTATCGTTGGTTGCCAATTCCTACCATCCAGTGATTTTGGCTTAAATAGGCATCTTTGGAATCCCAAGTATGGGTCTGGGTCATCAATAATACCGGTACACGGTTGGATTTCGCAGCACCAACGAAACTTCTGATATTCCTTTCATAAATTCCGTAATCAATCGAAGGAAGTGTCTCCACCAAAGGCAAAGCTTCTACTTCTTTCACTTTCGCTGCGTAATTGGTTTTTAGGAAAATGGACGTTCGGGCATCGCCCTGATCAGGATTGATGACATTGATCAACCTTCTGATGATTTGGAAATTACTCAGAAAGAACTTGATCGATTGAATCATGGAACCTGATTCCTCAACATTTTCCACGGGAAAATGCAGGTAATCATAATTTCCGATAAGTCGGTTCAAATCATTTATCCCAGGAAACAAAATCACCAAATCCGGGTGCAAGTGCTGAATTCTATGCACCAGCATAGAAATATGATCCGGAGTCGCATCTCCTGATTTTCCTGCATTGTAAACCTTTACAGTTAGGTTTTGAATGGAATCCTGCAAAACTCCCTGGAGCTGCCTTTCAAACCCTTTTGAATCATCAATGAACAGGTTCTCTGTAGTGCTTCCCCCGATGATAAATACTCTGAATTCACTCGGAGGCTTTGGATAAATCAAGGAATCCCCACGATAGCCAAAGTTGTTGGTCGTAAACGTAGCACTGGAATCCATTTTGGGAAGCCCTGATTCTATCTCAAAAGTAAATTCTGCATTGGGTTTAAACTGGGATTCGATGTACTGGGAATTGCTTAGATTTCTTTTCTTATACCTTGCAAATGGATCCTCGACTGGTGCTAACCAATAAAGAGCCAACTCCACAATGACCAGCATCAGAATTAGAGTAGGCAATGTAATGGTGAAGAAGGACTTGATGTCCTTTTTTGTCAACAAGGCCATTTAATCCATTTTAAAGTTTACCATCCACTTTTCCCGATTTTGCCAATCAGGCTGTTCCTCTTTGAAAAAGACGAAATCATTGATGACCAATACATCCATTTCAGTACTCATAAAACACCTGTAAGCATCATGGGGAGTACAGACTATGGGTTCCCCTCTCACATTGAAGCTGGTGTTCACCACAAGACCATATCCAGTCTGCTTTTTAAACTCTTCTATCAGTGCATAATACCTAGGATTGGTGTCTTGGTGCACCGTTTGAATCCTTGCAGAAAAATCAAGATGCGTAACAGATTGGATATCACTTCTTTGGTAATAAAGTCTATCCCAAAGACTTTGATCATAATAATTGGCAGGCAATTCCTTCCTTCTGTTTTCTCCTACCGGAGCCACTAACAGCATATACGGCGAGGCTTTGTCCAATTCAAAATAGGTGCTGACATCCTCGGCGAGAACAGAGGGCGCAAATGGTCTAAAGCCTTCTCGGTATTTAATTTTCAAATTGAGTTTTTTCTGCATCTCCGGATTTCTGGCATCCCCCAGAATACTTCGGTTTCCTAATGCTCTGGGACCAAATTCCATCCTTCCCTGAAACCATCCAACCACTTGCCCCTTGGCCAATTCTCCTGCCACCACCTGATTTAGTTCTTCCAATGAATCATAGGAGCGATATACTCCTTTTACTTTTCGGATGGTCTGAAGGATTTCTTTTTCAGAATACGAAGGACCCAAGTAGGAACCACTCATGGAGTCAGGTTGTACCACTTCTCTGGATCCCTTGCTAAAGTATAAATGAAATGCAGCCAATGCTGCTCCTAGGGCACCCCCGGCGTCTCCTGCGGCAGGTTGAATGTAAATATCCTTAAACAGGCCTGTGGCTAGTAGTTTCCCATTGGCCACACAGTTTAAGGCTACCCCGCCTGCCATACACAAGTAGTCAGATTTGGTTAATCTTTTGGCTTCTTGGGCCATCAGAATGACAATTTCCTCCGTCACTCGTTGAATAGCCAAGGCCAAATTGCAATGATGCTGTTGCAACTCACCCTCAGGTTTTCTTCTTCCAAATCCAAACAAGGTTTCCCATTTGGACTCATTAACCATCTTGAGACCCGTAGCATAATTGAAAAAAGACTGATTCAGCCAGATAGATCCATCTGCGTAAATTTCAATCAACTCTTTTTTAATCAGTTCCTCAAATTTGGAGGTTTCGGAAGAGTTTGGGTTACCATAAGGCGCTAACCCCATCAATTTGTACTCTCCGGAATTCACCGTAAAACCTAGAAAATAGGTAAAGGCGCTGTACAGAAGCCCTACAGAATGCGGGAAATTCAGTTCTTTCAATACCTTAATTTCTTTCCCAACTCCATGAGAAATGGAAGCAGTGCTCCATTCACCCACACCGTCAATGGTCAAAATGGCCGAATCCTGAAAGGGAGAGGGGTAAAAGGCACTCGCACTATGGGATAGGTGATGTTCTGGAAAGAGTAACTTGAGGTCCTTCTTGGAATACGGTTCTATTTCAGAAAGCCCTTCATGAATTAATTTTTTCAAAAACATCTTTTCCCTTAACCATACAGGCATTGCTTTGGCAAAGGAGATAAAGCCCTTCGGGGAAAACCTGTAATAGGTCTCCAAAAGTCTCTCAAACTTCAACAAGGGCTTATCATAAAAAACCACAGCATCCAGTTCATCCAGGCTAAAACCAGACTCCTCTAAACAATATTTAATGGCCTCTTTCGGAAAATCCGGAGTGTGCTTATCTCTGGTGAATCTTTCCTCCTGAGCGGCAGCAATAATTTTTCCATCTTCGAGAATGGCAGCAGCGGAATCATGGTAAAATGCAGAGATCCCAAGGATTTTTATAGATTTATTTTGCATGGATGGGTTTTCAAAAAGTTATTTTACCTCTTTTTGATTATTCATATGGGTCAATTGCTCGAGAGTATCCACGGTAAACCATTTTTCCGGAAGTACACTGGAGGTATATAATTGGTTTTGAAGGATTAATTGATGCCATAATTCACCAAAATCCTCCACAGGATCCAGGATGGAATTAATCCTAGCCGGATTTAGTACCTGTATCCCCGAACAGTAAGTCGGAGCAGGATCATTCCTGTCCAGTTTGATTACCCGATTATCGGAATGGTGTATAAAGTCCCCAACCAAGCCCTCAATAGGCTGGACAGGAACCACCATACAGGCTGGAGAACCCAATTTCCGGTAATCCATTAATATGGAGTCGATATTCAGATCGGTGACATTGTCCGAGGTTAATACCAAAACAGGTTCATCGATTAGGCGCATCAGGGTGTTAAATATCCACCAGGAATTTCCCTTTCCTTCTGTATTAAATACGGAATTCACCCCCAATTCAATCACATGCTTGGCCAAATCAGAGCCCTTGTATCCCACCGTAATATGCAGATGGGGGACATGAGGAATTAATTTTTGGATTCCATTGGCAATCAAAGTTGATCCCCAAAGTGGTGCCATAGGCTTGGGGATCACATTGGTCAGAGGCGCCATTCGGGTACCTCTTCCTGCTGCCATAATCAGAGCATGATTGATCATCCCGGTTTATTGTTCCTCAATAGGAGGGTTGTTGATAATCGATAGGATTTCTTCCCTGCTCAGCCGGTCGGTGTTGGCTGAGGAAAGCCCAAACTTCACTGGGTTCTTTACTTTGTCATTGAAGGAAATCAGATAATGTTTGATTCCTGCAAAATCCAGCTCTTCAGTATAGGGCAATTCCAGGTCTCCAATCAAAAATTCATCATCTCTTTCCCCAGGTCTTCCTTCTATTTTCTCCCATTTTCCGCCTTTTTCTTCAATCCAGGTCTGAAGAATATCTTCGATTTGGGCTGCTTTCATATGTCTGGACAAGACCTTGCCTGCTACTTGGTCAATATGGTTCATCGCCGTGATCACCAGCTGGGCAGCTTCATCCACACTGAAGAAAAACCTCCTCATTTCAGGACCTGTCGTGCCAATGACGCCGGTTTCTTCATGCATCTTTTTCCAAATTGTCAAAACTGAACCCGTGGACCAGGCTACATTTCCATACCGAACAGCAGTAAACTTGGTTTTGGTTTTTCCGTCCATGGCACAGAAAATTCGTTCCATGACACTTTTGGACATCCCGTAAATATTTCTGACTGGAGGAGCAGCTTTATCCGTGGAAATTCCAATGACTACAGGGATTTCTCTCTCTACGGCAACCCGGGCTACATTCTGTGAACCCAACACATTCACATCCACACATTCCATGGGATATTTCTCTGCTAAATCCACAAATTTTGTGGCAGCCGCATGAATGACTACGTCAGGCTTGAATTCCACAAATACATCCCGGACAGATTCAATACTTGAAATATCCAAAGGAGCCACCTGGCAACCGGTGTACTTGGAAGCAAAAAGATTTTGTTTGTTGTTTCTGCCAGTCAGGATAACTTTATATTCATTTTTTAATTTCAGAGCTAAGTTTCGGCCCAAAAATCCAGTGCCGCCTGTGATTAAAATTGTTTTCATTCTTGCGATTCTTTTTTTTATTGGACGCAAATCTAATTAATCATCTCAATTAATGAATATTTCCATTTCCTTAAATCAGCCTAATAGTATTTCCATTTCCTTTTTTTCAATTTGAATTCGATGAAAAACCTTATCAGAGAAAAAATTTCCAAAGCATTCACTGTTCTTTTTGGAAATAAATGGATTTGGAAGATTTACGCTCCCATTGCCGAAATCAATGCAGAACTCTACCTTCAAAGAAAAACAGCCCAAAAACTTGCTGACCGGGAAAAATTTTTTGAAAAATACCGGAACCTGATTTCCAACGAGGTTAAGTCAGGCCCATTCAAAGGGCTGAAATACCCCTTTATGGAAGCAAAACATTCCATGATTTTCCCAAAACTCTTGGGATATTATGAAAACGAGATTCATGAAGTTTTCCATTCAATCAGGAATATAAAATTCCATTCTATAATAGACGTGGGATGTGCAGAGGGATATTATGCCGTTGGAATGGCATTGATTTTCCCGGATACGAAAATTTGCGCGGCAGATATTGATCCTGAAGCAAGGGAAAAAACCAGGCAAATGGCGGAATTCAATAATATTTCTGTTCCGGACCAGGTAGAAATCATCAGTGAAATCAACCCTGAATTTCTACTGGCATTGGATCCTGAACATAGATATTTCATATTTTCCGATTGTGAGGGATATGAGGAAACACTCTTTTCCAAAAGAGTTGTTTCCCATCTCAAGGAATCTTATTTCTTAATTGAAATTCATGACTTCGTCAGTTTGGGTCTTGGAGACCGATTGAAAAACAGGTTTGCTGAAACCCACCGGATTCAATCCATTCAAAGTACTGATGATATTTTTCGATACCGAAAAGTTCAGGATCCTGAACTGAAAAATATCCCGGGAAAAGATCTGAAAATCTTGTTGGAAGAAAAGAGGCCAACCCAAATGGAATGGCTATTTTGTGTCCCTTTGAATGGCTAATCCCGTAATTATTCGAAATATTTCAAGGATTGGAATTAAACTGGTTCTATTTTTGAAAGATCAGAAAGTTGGCAGATAAAAATGCGTTTAATCCAATCTGAGATGTCCTGGCCAACCGTAAATTTCACATGAGGTCAAAATTTTACTTAAGTGTTTTTTCTTCAATACTTCTGGTCTTCGGGATCTTTCAGCTACTGTTTGCCTTAAACTCAAATTCCAACGCTTTTTATCTTCCGTTTTTTACCTCCAAAAATCCAGAACCCAACCAACAGGATACCTTAATCAATCAAAATTCCTTTCGGATTTTAAATGATATTGCCATCCCTATCCGGGAAGGTTTTCCTTTTTGTGAGACATTCATTGGTTTTGATCCCAGACCCAATGCGATATGGGATGGATCCTTGATGAGTGGTGCCCCTAATCCGAATGTTCAATTAACCGGAGATGCACTACAGCTTACCTCTAATGGGACGGATGAAAACGGATATGTCTTTGTGGACATCCCTTTCTCCTCTGCATTTGGATTAAAGGTTTCCTTTGAATTCTCAAGCTTCGGCGGAACTGGCGCAGATGGTTTCAGCTTTTTTATGTTTGACGGAACCATAACAGCCGCAGACTTTGACATCGGCGGTACAGGAGGGGCACTTGGCTATACCCCGGTGAAATTCCCCAACGACGATACCCCCACCTTGTTGACTCCCGGACTAAAAGGTGCTTACATCGGGATTGGATTTGATGAATTGGGTAATTTCGGAAACTCCCGGGATGGTAGAAATGGAGGCTTTGAAGATCCGGTCAATGGACCAAATACTCAAAATAGACCGCTTTTCAAGCATTCTGTGGTAATTCGTGGTCCCTCTGATGGTGACCCCTCTGTCCCTCTTCGAGACCGTGACCGAACGAATGGCTTTAAAAATGGATTTGCCGGCGTCAGATGGGATTCCTACAAGTTTATTGACGGCAGAATCTTTGATCCCGCAGCTACAGGCACTGCCGTTACCAGTGTGGTACCTCCCGTTACAGTCGATGTTAGCGCATTCTTGCATCCGGACCGATTCGAGTTGGATACCGATTCATTTTCAGATTCCTGCCCGGACGAAGGCTTTCGAAAAGTATTCATCGACCTAAATCCCATAGATATCAATGATCGAAGCAAGGGCTACCAGGTAGAAATTCAAATGCTGGTCAATGATGCAGGTTTGGGAGGGGTAAGACTTATTAATGTATTCAATGGCCCCATTAATTATCCATTCGGTGCACCTGAATTGCTCAAGGTAGGCTTCGCAGCCGCCACCGGGGCCTCTACCAATTTTCACCACATTCGAAACGTAACGGTCCAGGTTTCCAATGAAGATGTTCTGGAAAAACCTCTGGTCGAGCCTTTGATTGAGGAGGTCTGTGAAGGTGAAACCAATACTTTTGAACTGGATGTCCAGCTAAGAAATGATACCGATAACGCTTTTATCAGATGTCTCCAGTTGTATTACACTGAACAGGAGGCTTTTGACGTTTTGGCTGCCAATGGAATCAGCATTCCTTTTCCTCCGGCAGGGGATGTCAACTCCCTTTGTCCTACCGGAAATTGTGTGGATCTATTATGTAGACCAGAAAGAACCTCTAGACCGGCCTACGACAATATTACCGGAGAATTGGCTGGACAGTTTGAGGTTTTTCTTGTGGTGGAAAATGGAAAAGAAGTCCCCAAAGTAAGATTTGTGGCTACTCCCGGCTATTCAGGAGAAACCACCATGTACTATACAGTTACGGATAACTTTGGCCAAGTCTCTGACCCCAAGCCCATTACCATCACCATCAACGCTCAGCCTGAGCCAATTATCACCACCTTGGATCCTTTAGCTTGGGAACAGCAAGAGGTTAATAATATCCGGGTCTTATTGGAGTCAAATATTACTGACCCAACGTATTCCTACCAATGGTTTAAAGACGGGGTTTTAATTCCGGGAGCCACTGCCACCACCTATTTGGCAACCACCCCAGGGGACTACGACGTGGAAGTAAGCACCCCCCAAGGATGTGTTGGCCTTTCTGCTGAGGCAGTGACCATCATTTTGGTTGAAAATCTCGAACCGAATTTCCAGGATTCCCCGGTTCCCGAAACCTGCTCTGCACTGGGGCTAGTCAAGGTGACTTTTAAAGATTTTGCAGTTTCTGGGATAGATGCTAACGGAAATCCGGGGAACGAAAAGTGGAAGATCATCACCGAATCGGGAGCCGTGATCCAGGATTGGACTTTTCTTTCTGCTGGTCAAAACGAAGTGGTGTTTACCGGACTGGCTGCCGGCAAATATGTTTTCCTGATTGGGGATGAATTTAGATCCGGTCAACCTGGAAGTGATGGAAATCCACTATATAGACATTATTTGCCATTTGAAATTCTTCAAATTCAAACTCCCTTGCAATTAGTCTCGGCGGTACCGTCCCCTGAATTATGCTTCGGTGAGGGAGGAGAATTGACCGTGCAGGTTTCCGGAGGTGAAGGCCCTGGATCCTACACCTTTTCCTTGACAAATCAGGCAACGGGACAAGTGCTCTTGCCGGGCTCCGTTTCAGGCGGCACGGCAAACTTCCTGAATGTCCCTCAAGGGAATTATACCCTGGAAGCAAATTCTTCGACAAGATGCACGGTGACAGACAACGTTTCCATCACAGGACCCGCCTCACCTCTGAATTTGAATTTGGTGGATGCTGACGGAATCTCTTGCGGGATTGCAGATAGTGGATTTATTCAGTGGCAGGTTCAGGGAGGAACCCCGCCGTACTCCCTCGTCTCCTTGACTAGAAACGGAACTCCGGTTGCCAATCCGAGTTTGACCCAAACCAATGGACTTTTTGATTTTCAAAAACTTGTTGCAGGTCAGTATATTTTTACCGTTAGGGATGCCAACAATTGTGAACTCGTTTCTTCTCCGGTAGATCTTGCCGAATTGCCGGCTCCTGTTTTTGAAATAGAGGATATTCAGATATGTGAAGACGATCCTGCCCTGCTTACAATAAATATTGTCGAGCTAAGTAACTCTGAACCTGATTTTGAATGGATTAATCATGAAGGTAATCCCATCACCTCTTCAGGAACCATCAACGGGATCACCTATAACTTTATTCCAGACGCCGACCCAATTACACCGGACGATTTGGAAATTATTGGCCTTGCTCCCGGTCAATATGAATTTACCCTGAAAATTACAGGCTCAAATATCTGTACTCAACCAGACCAGAAAGCAATCATTTCGGTTAACCCCAAGCCTGTGGTGGAAGAGGTTTTGATAGAAAATCTGTCATGTTTTGAAAGTGGTGACGGGAAAATTGAAGTCCGCTTGGATGCCGGTTTAGATCCAAAGGATTACTCATTTGAACTGCTTGGATTCGGCCCTCCTCAGGATTCTAACCTCTTTGAAAATCTGGATGCTGGGGTATATGAAATCAGGGTGATCAACAAAAATACAGCCTGTATCAACTCCCTGGTTGATTTGGAAATTACCCAGCCTGATTTGTTGGAATTAATCAATATCAGCCAAATTGATCCCTCCTGCGATCAGTCAAACGGCTCAATTTCCTTCTCAATCATTGGAGGTACCGAAAGTTACACGGTACTGATCAACGGACAGGATATCAGTGAATTTTCTTTTACTAATTCTGGAAGCGATTATGTCCTAAATAACCTTGAGCCCAATGATTACCTCATTGAGGTGGTGGATGATAATTCCTGTGAGATTACCTCACCGGTAATTACCTTGGTGAATGATCCAAAGGATCCCGTTGCTGTGGATTCTATGACTGATTTGATTTGTGAAGGAAATGAGGCTGAAATACTTCCCAATGTCACTACCCCGGGAGTCTACACCTTGTCCTGGTTTAAGGATAGCAATGCCACCCAACCAATTTCAAGCACCACTGTTCCGGATGGAAACGGATGGACTTACCAAGTTGATTCTTCCACCGGTAAATTGACAGTAAGTGGATTAAAGGCTGGCCAATCGGAATTTTTCCTATTGGTAACCGGACCCGATATATGTCCAATTCCTCCATTCAAAGCCATTGTGGATATTCTTTCCCCGATCGAACTGACTTTGGACATTCAGGATGAAATTTGTATTGGAGCATCCGATGGGGTAATTATCGTCAATGCCACCGGAGCCGACGGCAATTTTGAATACAGCATCGATAATGGACCTTTTGGAAGCGGCAATACCTTCTCCAACCTAGCTCCTGGAAATTATACCATTGCTGTCAGAAGTACAGGATCCAATGGATGTGAGGCTCAAATATCTGGTACCGTTGCCGGACCCCAGGCTCCAATTACTATCAATACCCCAGATATCATCAGAAATTCATGTGATTTGCCCAATGGGGCAATTGAAAATCTCCAAATTTCAGGAGGTTGGGGAGCTTATACAGTAGAATGGAGAAGGGGAAGCCTGACCGGAGCGGTAGTTCCGGGAGACTTGACAGGTGCCCAGAATTTGATTTCAGATACTTACTATTTAATTGTAGAAGATGCCAAAGGCTGTGTGGTAAACTTCAACTTTGTGGTATCCGAAATGCCTGATCCAAACTTTGTGATCGCTCCCGTGGAAGTTTGTGCCGGGGAAACTGTCACCCTGACCCCTGTCAACACAGTGACCGGATCCGCCCCTACTGAGATAAAATGGTATAAAGACGCTGCCAAATCCCAGGAAATTACCAATGGTCCGGATAGTTCAAATCCTAGCATCCTGTATGAAATAGATCCAAATACGGATCATCTTAGCATAACAGGCCTTTCTGGAAATGCTCAAGCCTATACCTATTACTTCAATGTACTTTGTACCAATCAGCTGGTAGAAGCTAAAGCCTTGGTAAGAGAGGTTCCCGCTCCTGTTTTTTCCACAAATCCCGTAGCATGTTTTAATGGAAATGACGGAAAAATCGAAGTATCCTCAGGAGGAAACCCGAATTTTGTTTATTCGGTTGACAATGGACCTTCGTTGACAGAAAGCCAGTTGGCAAGCCAAAATTTTGCCGCAGGAATTTATTCCATAAAAGTTAACAATCAAGGATTCTGCGAACAGGTATTCACCGTGGAGGTAGAGCAACCATCAGCCGCTTTGGCGATTTCTCCTCTGGTAAAATTGGATCCAGCCTGTGGTCAGGATATCGGTAAAATAACTACTCAGATTTCCGGAGGTTGGGCTCCTTATACTGTAACCCTTAACAAAAACGGGGTGGCAAGTCCTCCTCAAACCGTTCAAGGTCCGTCCTTTGAAGCTGTTAATTTGTCCCCCGGTGATTATTCGATCACAGTGGTGGATAAAGAAGGCTGCTCCATTACCTCCAATACCATCCAACTGGTCTATGGGCCTACCACGATCGAGGTAACCGATGCTGAAATCTGTGAAGGAGAACAAGTTGTTCTAAAACCAACTGCTTCCCCTAACCCTACCGGGGCAACATTCGAATGGTACAAGGACAGTAACCTCACGCAAAAAATTGTTTCAAACTCTAGCCCGGATTCCAATGGCCATATTTTCAATATAGCTTCTGATGGAACCCTTACCGTAGAGGGCCTTTCCTGGACAAATTCACCGATTACTTATTATGTAATCCTGAATGGTGGAAATTCTTGTCCGGGATTTGTAGAAAGCGCTGAAGTTAAAATCAACAGAATACCTACCCTGAGCGCCCAAATTGAAAATGAAATTTGTTTTGGGGATAAAGGACAAATTATACTTACTGGTGGGGAAGGAGATGGTACATTTACCTACTCTCTGGATGGAATAACCTTCCAATCTGGATCAACATTTGACGTTGATCCCGGAACCTACACTGGATATGTGAAATCTGGTAGTGGCTGTGTGGTAAGTTTGCCAAACCTGCTGGTTTTGGGTCCTTCCTCTGCCTTAACATTAGGGTCACCCATCATAAAAGATTCGGAATGTAACGCCTCCAACGGTTCTGTAAGTTTTGATATTGATGGGGGATATGGCCAATACACCATAGATGTTACCAGAAATGGCACTGCATATTCCTCGACTTCATTTGCAGGAGGAACCTATAATTCCGGCAATATCCCTCCGGGATCCTATCAGTTTGTGGTGACCGATGCAGGAGGCTGCTCCGTATCTCTTGCCGCTTCCACTGAAATCAGGGAATTGCCTACACCTTTGAGTTCTACGGATGACGTGATTTGCGTAGGGGAGACTGCAGCATTGATTCCTTCTACTACCCAAACAGGTATCAACCCTACTTTCACCTGGTACTCTGACCCCCAAGGCACAAATCCGATCTCCTCCGGAACTTCTAATGGAATTTCCTATCAAATCGCTTCTAATGGAACTTTAAGTATTACTGGACTTCAAGGAAGGGATGCTGAATATCTTTATTATGTTAAAATTTCCGGCGCAAATATCTGTGAATCGGATCTGGTACCTGCAAAAGTGAAAGTTTATCCTTTGCCAAACCTTAGAGTTTCCAATCCTTCCATTGTCTGTGATCCTTCTGGCACTGTGGACTTGACTTTGCATATTGAAGGCTTTAACCCCTCCCTTTATGACTATCAAGTAATTAGTCCAAATGGCTCTGCAATGAAGCTGGATGACATTGACCAGGTCAGCCTGAGCGGAAATTATTTGGTCTCCAGTTCGATCAAAGGAGCGAATTGTTGGACTCCAAATCAACGAATCCAAGTAAGAATTGCCGAAGAGGAGTTGATTTCCAATTTTGAATATCAGGCAGATTTGGGAGGAGGAATTTTCCTTCCAAATGATGTCGCACAAATGCTTGAACCGGTCAACTTCACTGATTTGAGTACAGGAGATGCCATAATTTGGAACTGGGATTTCGGCGATGGTAATACCAGCTCCTCACAAAATCCAACCCACATCTTCACCAAAAAAGGACTTTATACTGTAAGCCTGACAACCATAGATAGTATTGGCTGTATTTCGGTAATAGAAAAAGTGATCGAAGTCAAGGATGATTATACCATCATTATTCCTAATGCATTTACTCCCGATGGGGTCAAAAATCAATTCTTCAAGCCGCAATTTAGAGGAATCGCTACCGTAGAGTATTTCATCTTCAATACTTGGGGCGAGCTGCTCTTCCATACCACCAATGCCGAAAATCCGGGTTGGGATGGGACAATTAATGGCCAAAAAGCACCGGGTGGTAATTATGTATACCGTGCAGTCTTTACCACCAGATCAAATGAAAAAATAGAACGATCCGGGGTGTTTCTTTTGATTAGGTAGTCCAGACTGACTAAACCAACCCAAATCCGGATTAATTTCCTTTGACCGTAGGGGGGCTGGAAAAACAGCAGCTTGTCGATAAGAAAAAAATCAATCCAAATAAATCCCAGACCTCAGCATGAATTTTATTGACTTAATGATTTTTTTACCAGAAACCCTCTAAACTTCAAACATTCCGGGTTTGTCTGCCTGAGATAATTTTGGAAAGGCTTGCGCCAAATCTTACCTTCGGATTGAATAATGAAGGACTCTCTAGTTGAAATTCAAAGTAAAATAGCCGCCTGCAGAAAAAAACATGATTCTTAATTTTGTAATTGTTTTTTTAATTCTCCTTCTACTGGCCCTCGTCTACCAAAGACTGGCACTGAAGTTTGGGATTATTGATGTCCCCAATACCAGAAGCTCCCATATCCTTCCAACGGTGAGGGGAGGAGGGATTCTTTTCCCTTCTGCAGTGATTTTTTGGTGGATGGCCTACGATTTTATCCATACTTGGATGGTCCTGGGAATAGTTTGGATTGCTGCAATCAGTCTCCTCGACGATATCTATTCCATTTCCAGAAAATTGCGGTTTGCCGTCCAAACTCTCGGACTTTCCATGGCATTTTATGATATAGGACTATTCGAACAGGAATCCTGGATCTTGATCCCCTTCTTGTATTTCGTGGGACTCGGAATCATGAATGCCATCAATTTCATGGATGGAATCAACGGAATTACTGGGATTTATGGCTTGGTGTTTATGGGCTCCTTGCTGGCGATCAATCAGTATATGCCCATTTTTGAAGATGCCCTGATCCGATACCTGATTATTTCCCTGATCGTTTTCCTGATTTTTAACATGCGGAAAAAAGCAATCATGTTTGCCGGAGATATCGGGAGCGTCTCCCTGGCCTACATGATAATTTATTTCTTGGCCCAATGGTATTTGGCCACCAGGGATTGGACGATTATCCTGATGCTTATCGTATATGGAGTGGATTCCTTTGTGACTTTGACTCAGAGAATCCTCAGAAAAGAAAACCCGGCACTACCCCATAGAACACACCTCTACCAATATCTGGTCAACCAATGTAAAAAAGATCATGTGACGATTGCCTTACTCTATGGGATGATCCAGTTTGGATTCAATTTTTTCCTGTTTATCTATCCCCGCTCCATGCCCTCTACTTTGTTGGGAATCCTTGTCCTTTTGGCCACCATTGCCATTTATCTGGGGGTCAAACTCCCCATTGAAAAGAAATTTGCCATTCAAAAAACCTGATTCTGCTTTCGGAGGACCAATCTCCGGATCCATTGCAGTAGTTCCTCAGGAGTTTCGGATTTTTCTAAACGACCATCACCAAGCGCTTTTCCCCAGTCACAAAAAAAATCCCCCGGATACCGAAGGGATTTTTTGAGGCCTTTGCCTTTTTAAAACTTAACACATTCCAAAATTCCTGGAAATAATACACGAAGTAAATACCCTATTTAGGGTATTTTTGGGGTGTTTAAGGTGAAAATTGAACGATTAAAAACTTAATTCCGGTATTCTGAAGCAAAAAATCCCCATTTCTGATTCCAATCCCACAACCCCACCGGTCATCGTTCATCCGACATCGGTCATCCGACATCCGACTTCGGTCATCGGTCATCCGACATCCGACAACCCACAACCGCCAACCCACAACCCACAACCCACAACTCACAACCGACAACCGCCAACCGCCAACCCACAACCGACAACCGACAACCCACAACTCACAACCCACACTTGTAGTGAGCCTGTCGAACTAACCGACAACCCACAACTCACAACCCACATCCCCCTCCCTAAGAAATTTTAACAAAATTTTCGACCCGTTGATAAAATTATCTCGCCTACTAGGCATAGGGATTGTCCGTAAGTGGTAGGTTTTTATTTACTTTGTCCACCGAAAAATCACCCAAACAAGGGAAATCAAATTAATTTCTTAAACATCTATCTATCCAAAATGAAACAGTCCGTATCTTCCTTTTCCCTGAAAAGAATTCTTTTCATGGGTCTTGTGGTTACCCTTGCAATGGGGGCCTGCAAAAGCAAAAAGAAGGCCGTACAGCCCGCACCTACTCCGGCCCCAAAGGAGGAAGTTGTACAGCAGGCTCCACCGCCACCACCTGCAAAATCCCCTGAGGAAATTGCCGCCGAAAAATTGGAAAACAGCTTCAATGCCGTAGCTGCAGCTGGTTCAGCAAATGCTGCCAATCAGACCATCCAAGAAACCTTGGCCATGTTTTCCAATCAGGAAACTCCTGTGTTGATCGTGATTCACGAAGAGAATGGCATCAAAGACTACGATGAGCCTACCACGATCAAGAAGTACCTGGAGTACCTCAAGGACACCAAAAAGAACCTGAATTACATCTCTGACATCCGAATGGATGCCAACGGTAAGGTTTCTGAATTGGAACTTAGAAGAAAATAATTCAACCCTGAAATCTTAATTTGAAATGAAAAATAAATTTATCCTCTTCCTGGGTTTGTTCCTTTCAGCATCCCTGACAGTAGTGGCTCAGGACAATATCAGCCCTGCTCGTAAGCAGGCGATTGACTCCCTGGCCCTTGAAAAAGTAAAGGACCTTTCCAAATACATCGCCATCATCGGTAGCAAAGAGACACAATTCTCCGAAGCAAACCGCGTTATGGATAGAGCTGAGGAGCTTTTCGCTCCGGGTGCTGAGATGGGCGTATCTTCAATCAACACCTCCGAGATCGCTTACTACAAGGTAAGAAGATACTTCGAGCGTTTGATGGCCTTGAACTATGACCGGGTCAACATCACTTGGTACGATATCCAGTATATCTCCGATTTGGAAAGACAGCCTGACGGACGGTATGTCGGGGTGATTACCATCTACCAGAGATTTGAAGGTACCTCTATCGAAACAGGAATGAACTATAGAGATACTACCAAAAAAGACATCACCATCTACGTGGAAAAAAAGCAAACCCAAATCGCTGGCCGTACCATCGAATTTTGGGACGTAATGTTGGGTGATGTTCGTGTGACTGAAACCTCAGCATGAGATTAACCTTTCTGATTTTTGCGTTTTTTATCGCAATCATCTCTTCTGTCCCGGGGCAGGGCATTGGCGGCCCCGGGACAATCAAGGATGACGGCAGGTTTGCAGCTTCTACCAAGCAGCTGAACCAATTTTTTCGAAGATTCAACGGAGAAGAATCCGTCGATGGCAACATCCGATTCTATCCGGGAGATTCCCTGTATCAAAATCCAGCCCTCAGAAAAGGATTTTTAAACATCCTTTTCGACAATCAGACTTCCTCCATTTCCCCACAGCTCAAGCAGGACTTTATTTCCCATGTCCTGTCTCAGGCTTATCCTTTCTACCTCAACTTCCAAAGAGAAGGCTGGTATGCCGAAGTGGATACCGAGTTTTTCTTCAAAGGGAAAAGAGAAAAAGTTACCCTCATCATGAAAATCCAACCCGAACGCCTCGGCTTCGAATGGGTGATCGATCAGGTGATTTTTCCTCCTTTCAAAAACCTCTTCAACAAACCCGTCGGAGAGTCCAAAGATTTTCTCCATCCCCTAAGCCACGAACTGGGCTTCATGAACCTCCGCAGAGCATTTCAGGATTCCAATTTGCCGGAATCCTTTACGGCTAGTTCCTATAAGCCGGATTACCTATCCATTTTTTTGTACGAAATGAAGCAAAATAACCTTCGCTTCGATACGGTTTCCGGTGTTAAATTTCATTTCTTTCAAATAGGTGGCTGGTATTTTGAAGTAAACCAGTTCAACCGCCCGGGATTCAATACCGGTTGGTTGATTTCCAACCTGGTCCGATTAGGACCGGGGGACAAAGAAACTATTCTCAAGTACATCTATGACCAGGATTAAATTCATCCTCGCCCTTTGCCTGATTGCCCTTCTCGCTGCAAATGCCCATGCGCAAAATTTGAAGGGATATTCCAAAGACCAGGTAGAATCCCTGTCTTCCAAAGTTGAGGATCAAATCCGCTTTTTGGAATATTTGCTCAATACCCTGGGAAATAAAGAGACTTCTGCACGGGACAAAGATGTGATCATCCGGGAAAGCTACCTGAAAATTTTTAGGGATGAAAAGGTACAAGTTGAGGATGATCTCCTACAAGACCGCAAAGTCGTCACAAACAAAGACGTCACCGCTTACCTGAAAGACATTGAATTTTTTTACAAAAACGTAGAATTCAAATTCAAAATCCGGGAAGTAAAACCCGCCCAAAAAGACAATGGGCAGGTCTACTTTGTGGCCTCCCTGGATAGAACCCTCGAAGCACAAGGCATGCGCGGGGAAAAAATCACGAATACCAAGCCCAGATTCGTGGAAGTCAACCTGGACGAAAAGTCCCAGGAATTAAAAATCGTCAGTATCTACACCACCAAAGTCAGCCGGGATGAAGAACTGACAGCTTGGTGGAAAAGCCTCAGCCCGGCCTGGATCTCCTTTTTCAAGGAAAAATTCTCCCTGAATCCCTCCGATTCCATAGGCCTGGACTGGTATTACAAATTCGTCAGCCTGGATACCCTGGATATCTCCGGCAATACCGGAATCCGAACCCTGGCTCCTTTGGCAGAACTTCGGGATCTGAAAGTCGTCGACATCTCCAATACCCAAATCCGGGATTTGGGGCCTATCTCTAATGTCACCTTCCTGGAAAATTTGGACATCTCCCATACCCCAACCCGGGACATTAAATTCATCAAATATTCGGATCGCCTCAAAGCCCTGAATATTTCAAATACCCAGGTCGACAGCATCCAGGAATTGCTTAACCTCAAAAACCTGATCTCCCTGAAAGCTGACCAGACCCCAATTTCCAGCTTTGCAGTCCTGAACCAGTTCAAAAATCTGGAAGAGCTTTCCCTGAGGGAAAGTGGGTTCAATAACCCTGAAAATATTCAGGAACTCAAAGCCCTGAAATCCCTGGACCTGAGCAGGAATTACATGGTAAACCTGTCCTCCCTTTCCGGATTTACGGAAATGGTCAGCCTCAATCTTTCCCAAACCAACATCCAGGACCTGAGCCCTTTGAAGGAATTTGTCAACTTGGAGGTTTTGGACATCTCCGCCACTCCGGTAGGGGATCTGACGGCTCTCAACAACTTGCCCAAACTTCGAAAAGTACTGGCCGATGAGACCCAGATCAGCAATTTGGCGGCGGATAATTTCGTCAGACAAAATCCCGATGTCCTGCTGATCCACCATGTGAAAGACTTGGAATCCTGGTGGAGTACCCTCAGCGATGCTTGGAAAGCTGCCCTGAAGCGGGCCAATCCTGCCATTACCAACGATAATCCCGGAGTGGAAACCCTGACCAAGACCGTCACCGTAAGTCAGATTGATTTGAGCGGCTTGGGGATCGAATCCCTTAACCCCTTGGTGAAATTTGTCAACCTTCAGACCTTGGACTTTTCTGAAAACCCGATCACTGAATTGTTGCCGCTCACCGAAGTCAGGACCCTGAAAAAAATCACCGGGAAAAACACCCAGGTTTCGGAGGTATCTTCCCTGAAATCCCTGGAAAATCTCGAAGTTTTGGATCTGGAAGGCAGCCCGGTGAAAAGTATCTCAGACCTGGTGGGAATTGAAAAGTTGAAGCTGATCAATGTAAATCAATCCGCAGTGGATATCATGGAAATCCCTGATTTCCTGAGCCGGCGTCCGGAAGTGAATGTGATCTTTAGAACCGAAGAACTCCAGTCCTGGTGGGCGGAATTGGATGCCGGGTGGAGAGACTTGTTCAGAAGACAAAATTCCCTTCCCGAAGACCCTTCCGTGGAACAACTGCACAGCCTCACTGCCAAATCTGAACTGGTCTTTGACCGGGTACAGGTTACGGATTTGACGCCCTTGCCAACGTTTATCAACCTCCGCTCTCTGCAGATTTTTGACGCCCCAATCAGTTCGATCTCGCCCCTGAGCGGGATGGTTCTCCTGGCTAAATTGCGGATTTCTCAGGTGCCTGTAAGTGATTTTATGCCGCTTTCCGGTCTCCCTGCGATGACTTCCCTGGATATTTCGAACACAGGCATAGAGGATCTGAGCCCGATCAGTAACCTGACCAACCTCAAATACCTGAATATCTCTGGAACAAACCTGAAGAATCTGAAAGGATTGGAAACCTTGTCGGCTCTGGAAGAACTGGACGTTGCCAGTACCAACCTGAGATCCCTTAAGCCGATTGAAAATTTGAATAACCTGAAAAAACTTTCCTGCTTCAATACCCGGCTTACCAGCAGGGCCGTAGACTCTTTCAAGAGTTCTCATCCGGATTGTGAAGTAAGATTCTACTAAATTTTCCCAAACGAAAAAAAGAGGCTGTTTCAAAAACAGCCTCTTTTTTTTGGAATAAAAAGGGTCAAAAAATACTGAGAAAAATCCCTTAATATATTTTCCTTCAAAAGTGATGGAAAAGTCGCTTAATCACCCTTATCAAAGGTACCATCCCCAAGCGGCCAAAAAATACCCACTAGTGGGTATTTTTTGGAATCAGAGCCATAAACTTTTCCACA
>JAJLJS010000021.1:0-3596 GCA_033844545.1 Cyclobacteriaceae bacterium
TAAATCCCCAGAAAGCTGATTCTACAAATGAATTAATGCTTTGCTGAGAGAGAATTATCCTCGATATTTTAAAATACCGGAGATAAAAATTTAATTCTTAGGTAGCTTGTCCTAAAGCCTTATCCCTGCAATTTTAAAATCCAATTTTAAAATTGCAGGGATGAATAATGAAATTTCAATATTTATTTGATTGGCCTTGAAATGAAAAATCCCGGACAAGTCCATGCCCGGGATCTAATTTTAAATCTCAAATTTCAAACACTTTTGTGAGCTTGCCGAAGCATCCGATTAGACATTATCCGGCTCCGGATGCACATAAGGTGCCCGATAAGGCCTGCGTAGTTTCGCGGTGGCTTCCGGATCGCCGATGACTGTTCTGGTTTTTGGATCATACTTGATCACTCTTCCGCCCAAATCCATGGAAATATTGGCTAGGATACAAGAGGCAGTGGAGATATGTCCTTCTTCCACGTCTGCGATGGGCAAGGTGTCTTTTTCCACGGCATTCAGCCAATCCTTCATATGGAGACGAGTGGCTGGTGCTGCGTTCAGTTCAATTCTTTCTTCGGTGACATCTTCAGGGTATTGCTCTTTTTCCAAGACCAGATCGAAGTGAATTTTTTCTTTTCCTTCTCCATAAGGCACAAAATCGGCCTGCATGGTACTTCCCGCGAGGTAGCCGTTTTCCCCGAATATTTTGAAAGCCCAAGGATATTCTGGATCCACCGGATTTCCCCAGGTGCGGTGCTGCCAGACTACATTCAATTCTGGATATTCGAAGATGGCAGTTTGGGTATCGGAAATGTTGGATTTTCCTTCTTTTTGGACATAAATCCCCCCGGTGGAGGTGATTTGAGTAGGCCATCCGAGCTTGAGCATCCAGCGAACGGTGTCCAGCATGTGGACACACATATCTCCCGTGATTCCATTGCCGTATTCCATAAATGTTCTCCACCAGCGAATATGCGGTAGCCCATCATACGGACGAAGAGGAGCAGGTCCGGTCCATAAATCATAATTGAAAAAGGCAGGAACAGGCTCGACGGGAGGATTTCCATTGGCCCGCATGTGAAAATAGCAGCAGATCTCCGCATGGGAAATTTTGCCGAGAAGTCCTTTGTCAATCACTTCCTTTTTGGCGGTGATCAGGTGTGGGGTACTTTTTCTCTGAGTACCGATTTGAACTTTCTTCTTGTATTTTCGGGCAGCGGCCAAAATGGCTTCCCCCTCGATGACATCCACAGAAATGGGTTTTTGCAGGTAGACGTGTGCTCCAGCTTTCAAGGCGTCAATGGCCTGAAGAGCATGCCAGTGATCCGGAGATCCGATCAGAACAAATTCCGGTTTTTCTTTGGCCAAAAGCTCTTTGTAGTCTTCATATAGGGCAGGGATTTTTCCGGATTTTTGTCGGGAAGCGACCAAATCTCCCGCGGCTTTCAAAATATTTTTGTCAGGATCGCAAAGTCCGACGACTTCTACGTCTGCGACCTGAATTAGGCGGAAAAGATCGGATTTCCCATACCATCCGGTGCCGATCAAGGCCACCCGGATCGGGCCTGCTTGATCTTTGAAATCCATGCCCAAAAGTCCAAAACTGGCCAAAGTAGCCATGGCCGTGGAGCCTTTCAGAAAATCCCTTCTGTTGAATTGATTCATAGGTTGTTGGGTTTAGAGAGTTGTTGATTTTCAATTTACAAAAAGCCCCGTGAGAAGCAAATAAGCTCAGGATAAGAGGTTGCATCCTGAGGAGGTAAGGAATATTTTGGAAAATTACCTACTCTTGGAAATCCAGACCTAGCGAATCTGTTGAAAACATTATGATATTTTTAATTGTAAAAAAGGTTTGTTGTTTTTTTCTCAATGAGACTTGGGTTTGGATTAAAAAAAATTAACGAAAGAAACTTTGTCAAAAGAAAAAAAGCCACCTAGCTTTGTGCTTTATGTCGAAGCACTTCATTCGTTTAGTCCTCTCTTTTTCCGTGATCCTATCCATAGGATTTGGAAACATTTTTTCTGCCTATTCGCAGATCAGAGGCCTTCATGAGCAGACCAAAGAAGAAGTAGATCTTCAGCATCAGGTTCAGGAAATCATGACATCCACCTTGGACCATGAGATTCTGAAGTCAACCATTTTTTCTCCCGGAGGCAGGGGCTTAACCTGCGAAACCGAAAATCTGGAAGAAAAGAATGAAGCGGAAGAAGGCAGGCTAAAGGTTGCCGGACCTCATTCTTTGCTTGCAGAACTTTTCAAATCTCTCCTATTGGGAGACATTGACTATTACTCCACCAAAATCTTACATTTCTGTAAGCATTATTCTCCCCTGTCCTGGCCAAGGATTCATTTGGTCATCCAAGTATTTCTGATTTAGGATTTTTTCAATAGGCAGAATTCCGATTCGCCTTTGTTCAAACTTTCAATTGCGAGACCCAAAATCTACCGCAAGAAGGGAGGTTTGTGAGTTTTTCTATTCCTCAATTCTTGAAGTACTCCATTAATCACTTCAGTACTAAATCAATAATTTATCATGAAAATAAAAATTCTCATGGGCATGGGACTTGCGGTCCTTTTGCTACATGCAAGTTGTGAATCCAGGCATCACGGCGAAGAAGAAACTGGGACTTTTTTAGTGACCAGTCCAATCGAAAAAGACACACTCATTTTCAAGGAATATGTGAGCCAGGTCCACTCCATTCAGCATATCGAACTGAGAGCCTTGGAGAAAGGATATCTCGAAAAAATTTATGTGGATGAGGGGCAGCGTGTCAAAAAAGGCCAGTTGATGTTCAAAATCATGCCCTTGATCTATCAGGCAGAAATGGAAAAAGCGAAAGCTGAAGCCAATTTCGCCGAAATCGAATACCTCAATACCAAAAGTTTGGCTGATTCCAATATCGTCTCTGCCAATGAACTGGCCTTGGCCAAAGCCAAACTGGCCAAAGCGAATGCAGAGCTAAACCTGGCCAATGCCCATTTGGGATTTACCGAAATCCGTGCACCGTTTGACGGAATTATGGGCCGATTCCAAGTCCGTTTGGGAAGTATGTTGGAGGAAGGGGAGCTGCTGACCACCTTATCGGACAATAGCAATATGTGGGTGTATTTCAATGTGCCAGAAGCTGAATACTTGGATTTGGTGACGAGCAATTCTTTGGAGAATCTTCCCAAAGTGGTTTTTCAAATGGCCAATTCCCGGAATTTCCCCAATCCGGGAATTATCGAGACCATTGAATCCGACTTCAATAACGAGACCGGAAATATTGCTTTCCGGGCGACCTTTCCCAATGAAAAAAGCATCCTCCGTCACGGAGAAACCGGAAATATCAAAATGCCGATTCCTCTCACCCAGGCGCTGATCATTCCGCAAAAAGCAACCTTTGAGATTTTGGATAAAAAGTATGTCTATGTCGTGTCGGAAGACGGAACTGTCCAATCTCGAGAAATTCACATTTTGGCCGAAATGCCCCACCTTTTTGTGGTCAAGGATGGAATTACAGCTCAAGACAAGATTCTCATTGAGGGCTTGAGAAAGGTAGAAAACAATCAAAAAATCAAATTTGATTTTGTGTCTCAGGAGAAAGTCATCGCAGGCCTGAAC
>JAJLJS010000022.1:0-16957 GCA_033844545.1 Cyclobacteriaceae bacterium
AAAACTTAAACATATACAGCCATGGGTGTTACTACTCTAAAAAGAAAATTGAGAAGAAAAAGACAGAGCCAGAATGCTCGAGTGATCAAAATCAAGCAGTTGAGCGCTAAGCCTGTGATCAAGAACGTGGACATTGAAGAGTTGAAAGCGTCTTTCAACAAATAATCATTCCTTATCGCAAGAAATTAAGCCTGAGCAATCAGGCTTTTTTTTTGCCCCTTTTTAAGTGTTGGAAAGATTGCCGCGCCGGCCCAGCTCCACTACCCGGAGATTTTGGATTTTTCCCTGATCCAAGTCAAAAAGCATCATTGTTCTCATTTGATGAAAGCCCTGCTGCCCAATCGCTCCGGGATTCAAATACAGACAATTTAGAGTTTTGTCAAATTCTGCTTTACAGATATGGGAATGCCCACAAATAAATACCTGAGCACTGAATTCTTTGATCTTTTCCTTCACTCCCTTCGCATACCGGGGAGGTTTACCACCAATGTGAGTCATCAAGACCCGAACTTCCTCCAGCTCAAAACTCAGCCATTCCGGAAAAACTGACTGGATTTTTTGATCATCAATATTTCCAAATACTCCCCTGAGCACCTTTCCTGGCGGAATTTGGTCCAAAACACTGATATCTCCCACATCTCCGGCATGCCAGATTTCATCCACTTGTTGCAAATAGGAAAGCGTTTTGTGATCTATATAACTGTGGGAATCTGAAATCAGGGCGATCTTTTGGGACATTTTGAAACGAAAGGATGTAAATTTTCATTTCAATATGCAGGACCCAATTCAAAAAGACAATAAACCATGAAAAGACAATTTCTTCTACTGCTATCCTTTTTTATCCTGAGCGGAATTGGAATGGCACAAACCGCCGACCAGGACTCCATTCAGGTCATCTCAATTGAGAAATTTGAAAAAATGACCTCAAAAAAGAAAAATATGATTTTGGATGTTCGAACTCCTGAGGAAGTAGCAGAAGGTCACCTCGCAGGAGCTATCAACATCAACTTTCTGGGAGAAACCTTCGGAGAAGAGGTTCAAAAGCTAAACAAAAACAAAACCTACCTGCTTTATTGCCGATCCGGAAGCCGAACCCGAAGGGCGGCTGACCAAATGCAGAAGGCCGGATTTAAGAAAGTCTATATGCTGGAAGGGGGAATTACGGCTTGGAAAGAGGCAGGAAAACCCATCGAAAAATGAAGAATTTAATCTCGATTAATCCCTACACCGGGGAAACTTTACAAGAATTTGCACCACATACGGAAAAGGAAATAAAATCCCACACCGAAAAAGCGCATCTGGCCTTCGAGGATTGGAGGAAAACAAGCTTTCCGGCCCGATCCGCTCTTCTCAAAAAAGCCGGAGTAGAACTTCGGAAAAATCAGGATCACTATGCCCGCCTGATTTCTTTGGAAATGGGAAAAGTAATTCAGGAATCCAGAGCGGAAATTGAGAAGTGCGCCTGGGTTTGTGACTTTTATGCAGAGCAAGGAGAAAAATTTCTCCAAGAAGAAATCATAGACTTGCCCGAGGGGAAAAAAGCTAAAGTAGTCCATCAACCTTTGGGAGTCATTCTTGCGGTAATGCCTTGGAATTTTCCTTTTTGGCAAGTTTTTCGTTTTGCCGCTCCAACCTTAATAGCAGGAAATACTGCCCTTCTCAAGCATGCTTCCAATGTCCCGCAATGTGCCTTAGCCATTGAAGATGTCTTCCGAAATGCAGGTTTTCCTGATCACGTTTTCACATCGCTTTTAATTGATTCTAAATCAACTTTGGAACTGTTGGAAAACCCAAGCATCAAGGCTGTTTCCTTAACCGGCAGCGAAAAGGCAGGAGCAGCTGTAGCCTCCACGGCCGGAAACCAGATCAAAAAATCACTTCTTGAGTTGGGAGGAAGTGACCCCTTTATTGTCCTGGAAGATGCCGATTTAGCGCAGGCAGCCAAGACTGCAGTGAAATCACGGATGGTCAATTTTGGCCAAAGTTGCATTGCTGCCAAAAGATTCATCGTGATGGAGAAAGTTTACGATCAGTTTTTAGACTTGTTTAAGAAGCATGTAGCCCAATTAAAAAAAGGAGAGCCTCTATCGGAGGAAGCAGATTTTTCCTGCATGGCGCGGCCTGATCTGGCCCAAGAACTTTTTGAACAGATTCAATCCTCTGTCAACAAAGGAGCAAAAATCGAGCTGGGTGGAACCAAACCCAAAGAGGGTTCTGCGGAGTTTGAGCCTACCATTCTGACAAATATCCCAAAGGATTCCCCTGCATTTTCGGAAGAACTATTTGGTCCTGTAGCATCAATTTATAAAGTGAAAGACGAGAAAGAGGCTATTCAATTGGCCAATGCCACAGAGTTTGGATTAGGCGGTTCTCTTTGGACCAAGGATCTGGAAAAAGGGGAAAAACTTGCCTTGGAGATCGAAACAGGAGCGGTATTCCTAAACGCTATGGTTGCCTCCAATCCATGGCTTCCCTTTGGAGGAATTAAAAAATCCGGCTATGGAAGAGAACTTAGCCGACAGGGCATTTTGGAGTTTGTCAATGCCAAAACCATTTATCTGGGCTAATTTCCCCTTCGGATAAAGAATCAGGCAACTTTTGCAAATGCCCGATTCCTTCCTATTTTTACGAGCCAAAATTTTGTCTTTAAACCATGAGAGAAATACAATTTCGGGAAGCCTTGAGAGAGGCCATGTCCGAGGAAATGAGACGTGATCAAAACGTTTTTTTGATGGGGGAAGAGGTTGCCGAATACAATGGAGCCTATAAAGTATCCCAAGGAATGCTGGACGAGTTCGGACCTGAAAGGATTTACGACACGCCAATTTCCGAACTTGGATTTGCCGGATTGGGTGTGGGTGCTGCAATGAATGGGCTCAAACCCATCATTGAATTCATGACTTTCAATTTCTCTCTGGTGGCAATTGACCAAATCATCAACTCCGCCGCAAAGATGTTTTCCATGTCCGGCGGTGCTTATTCTGTTCCGATTGTATTCAGAGGACCTACTGGAAATGCCGGGCAATTGGGTGCTACCCACTCTTCCAACTTTGAAAATTGGTTTGCCAATACACCAGGCTTGAAAGTGATTGTTCCTTCCAACCCCTATGATGCAAAAGGCCTTTTGAAAGCAGCCATTCGTGACCAAGATCCGGTAATTTTCATGGAATCTGAGGTCATGTACTCTGATAAAGGTGAAGTTCCTGAGGCAGAGTACCTGTTGCCTATCGGTGTGGCCGACATCAAGCGAAAAGGAAAAGACGTTACCGTTATCTCTTTTGGAAAAATGATGAAAGTAGCCTTGGAGGCTGCTGAGGAAATGGCTAAACAGGGAGTGGAATGCGAGGTGATCGATCTCAGAACTGTCAGACCTATCGACTATGCCACCTGCGTGGAATCCCTTAAAAAAACCAACCGGGTAGTGGTAGTAGAAGAAGCAAATCCTGTTGCGGCAATTTCTTCAGAATTGGCTTATCATTTCCAAAGACATGCTTTTGATTATCTGGACGCTCCCGTAATCAGAGTTAATTCCATGGACATTCCCTTGAGCTATGCGCCTACCTATATTGAAGCCACACTTCCCAATGTGAAGCGGACAGTAGAAGCGATCAACAAGGTTCTTTACAAAGGATAAAAAAATCAAGAAAGCCCGGCACACACCGGGCTTTTTTACTTGTAGTATTTTTGATCGATAGCCTCCCGGAAATTGTTCCAGCAGCTTTTCTCAAAATTCAATTTTATTTGCTGGCAGTCTTATTATCTAACAGGGGAGAAAAATCCACTTTCTGACCCACTTCGTATTTCCCTTTATAATCCAGTTTCCAGGTAGGTCTGGCATTGATATTCCCGGGATTCACGGGGATAATTTTGTATCCGACCATCCCATTAAATTTCTCTTCATTGGGAACATAAATTTCAGACACCACCCAAATGGTGGGTTCCTGAGGAATGATTAATTTCTTCTCAGGGGAACATGAAAAAAGAAGGATGGAAAAGAAGGTAAGGGATACTAGCTGAAAAAGAAAAACGAAAGAATCAGAAAACTTTGTAAAGGTTTTGGTAGGATTCATTTGAATTTTTCTTTTGGGGTGTAGGAAATTTAGGGTAACTATTTTCAAACTTTTTTCTCCCAAAATTTTCTGCATTGGGAGAACGCACTGAATTAGATTTTCCTCCCTCTTTCTCACCAATTATCATACCATCAATTCGAAATTGATCCCGAAATTAATAGTAGTATGAAAAGATAAGGAAAAAGGAAGACGGGTATTAGGGTGGAAATGGGTGATATCCTAATAATCCATCTTGGAAGATACCGTTTTGGGTACTTATGCAATTTTAATACTTTTTTTTACAATTTGTTAGATGCAAAAAAAAACCAGACCTATGAAGTCTGGCATTTTTGTTACCCAATCTATCTATCTATAAATTCTTATCTGTTATTTCTCACTGGAGCTCCACCGCCGCCATTGGTGTTTTCCATTTGACCGTCTCCTCCTCCATCTTTCAAGTCATCGTTATTGACTGACTTTCTTCTTCTAGGTCTTTGGTCCATGCTCAATTTTCCGATACGATAGCTGAAGTTCACTTTGAAATTCAAATTTCTAATGGCAGAGGTGCTATTCTGAACGATTGTCGGCGTTACAATCTCGTTTCGGATGATAAACTCTTTGGCCAAGAAGTTTTCAGCTCCAAATCCGATTGAACCTCTTTTATCCTTCAATTGCTTGTTGAGGTTCAAGCCATACGCTGCAAATCCTCCTGAAGATCCCTGCAACTGAACCTGACGTCCTCTTGCAAAGGTGAAAAGCTGAATCTGCCAATCTTTTGGAAGGGTGTAATTTCCAAACATTCTTCCGCTGACAACCCAACCTTCATTTTGAGCAGCAAATTGGGGATCGGTAAGACCATTGTCCAGCATTGCATAGTACAAGTCTGTACCTCCATTCAGGGAAAACTTATTATTGATATTGATGTTGAAGAAAATATTGGTTCCGAAGGCCTGTTCCTGACCGATGTTTTCATAGGTGGTAGAAATGATTCCCGTTGGCAGCACATTTCTGATTGGCTGAATAGAGCCGGTGGTGTTTCTGTAGAATCCAGTGAAGTTGATGGTAGTTCCTTTGATAAAGGTGCTGTAACCTAACTCATAGTTATCTGTCAACTCTGGCTCCAATTCAGGATTACCCTGTGAAATCTGCTGAGGGTTAGAGACGTCAATGTTTGGATTCAAAAATCTCAAGGAAGGACGCTGAATTCTTCTGTTGTATGCCGCCTTGATCATATTTCCATTTTTCAGTTTCCTGCTGGCGTTCAAGCTTGGCACCAAAGTCCCATACGAAGGAATCTCCGCTTCGAAATCTGTCTTGAAATCTGCCTTGATGGAAGTATACTCGTATCTAAGACCTGTTTTTAAGGTGTAATTTTTCAGCAAAGGAAAAGTGTAAGACGCATAGCCTGCAGTTACATTCTGATCATAGCTAAATTCATTGTTCAAGCTAGGATCTTCCAATTCGACAAACTCTCCATCCGCTCCTGTGGCCTGGAAATAAGCAAAATCAGAGAACGCTCTTCTCAGGATATTCTTCGCTCCGTATTCCAAAATCTGATTTCCTTTTTGATCCAGGGGAGTCACATAATCCAATTGAACTGTAAACTCCTGATTTTTGCTTGGGTTAACGTTTTGAAGCCTGGATGCAATTTCATCCATATCCTCTCCGTACAGAATATTAGTAAAGGAATTTTCTCTTGTGTTGGTAGAATATAAGGTAAGCAAACTCAATTCTTTACCCTTTTTCTCGTAGGTTCTTACGTAGTTGACACTTACGTCCACAGAGTTTGAATTGTCCAGGGTATTGGTCTCTCTTAATTGCTGACTGATCAGTTGATCATTGATAAAAGAGCTGGTCAAGAAGTCATTTTGCCAGTTTTTGGAATTTCTAATTCCAAAATTCACGGAACTCGTCAGGAAGTTGAACTTGTCGATTTCATAATCAACCCCAAAGTTGTATCGTCCGAAAATGTCTCTTCTCTCAGTATCAGCAGACTGTAGCGTCCTTCTAATTGTACCATTGGGATTGGTGGTCAACTGTTCATTTTCAAAGCTTCCCAAAATATTGTATCCTGATCTACCAAATCCACCCAAAGAAAATCCAAACTTTCCTTTTCTGGCACTACCCTGAAGGCCCAGGTTGGATCCTCTTAGGCCAATTCCTGAATTGATATTCATGGTCATACCCTGAAGGTTGTTTTTCTTGGTGACGATGTTAATCACACCGGAGGTACCCTCTGCATCAAACCGGGCGGAAGGAGAAGTAATTACTTCCACGGCTTTGATTTCATCGGCAGGAATTTGTCTTAAAGCGTCCGATATGGAAGAAGCTGCAATGGCAGAAGGTCTATTATCGATCAAAACCAAAATATTGGAACTCCCTCTCATGGAGACGTTTCCATCCAGATCCACAGAAAGCATGGGTACTCTTCTCAATACATCCGTTGCATCCCCACCAGCGGTGGACTTGTCGTTTTCAGCTTTGTAGATAGTTCTATCTACCCGCTCTTCGATCAACTCACGCTGACCTTGTACAGTCACTTCTTCTAATGCGACACCTTCATCACTCATCCCGATTTCACCGAGATTGATGTCTGCATCAAGTGAATTCACATTGATAGTCCTCTTTACAGTCTCATATCCTATAAAAGAAACTTGGAGCTCATAGGTCCCCAATTCAAATCCGGTAATGTAAAAAACTCCCTCTCCCCCGGCTACAGCTCCGGCAGTGCTGACTTCCGAACCGGCTTTATACAAGGCAGCGGTGGCATATGCAACCGGCTCTCCAGTTTTGAGATCCTTGGCAGTACCGATTATCCTAGCAGGCTGCTCTCCGGTACCGGATTGTTGTTGGGCGAATGAAAGGCTCGTTCCTATAAAGAAAAAAGCGAATACTGGGTAGAATAAATTTTTCATGGTCTTGTTTTCAAATCGGGCATTTGCCTATTGATACCCCAAAATTGAGGGCATAGTTTCGGGTTTTAAAACGTAATAGACCACCTCCCTTCTTTCATCGACAAAACCGAACCTGAGGAGGATAAAACTGCCCCAAGCAAGACTAAGGGGATTTATCCCTCCATATCAAGGATTCATAGGGATAATGCCCTGATTAGTAGATTAGATTTGAGCATAAAAAGGAAAATGCCTTAGTTTGGACACTGAAAACCAACTCGATGGCGACTTTCACCCCAAAAAAGAATCTCTCGATCCTCGTCCATTTACTCGGCTGGATCATGCTTTGCGTGGTTTTGCTGCTTCTTTCCCCCCTCTCCTGGAGAATGGGAGAAGTATCTTTACCCTATCAGTTTTGGCTCAAACAAATCTTTCTGATCGGTATCCTGATCACTATTTTTTATTCCAATTCTTCTTTCCTCGTTCCCAATATTCTTCTTAAAGGCAAAAATTACCTTTACCTCCTGATCATCATTTTGGGAGCTGTGCTCTTTTATGGGATGATTGTTTATTTCGAGCAGTTTACCGGGTATGGAAGAGCCATGCATCAGGTATTTAATCCCGAAAAACCATTTAATCCGGGAAGAAGATGGTTACCGGGAGATGTTTTCCAGCTTTTGCTCTATGTCATCTCGATCGGACTGAGCACTTCAGTCGCATTGGTTCAAAAATGGCAAAAAGATGATGCGCTGCGACGGGAAATGGACCGGCAGCGGATCAACACCGAGCTTTCTTATCTCAAGGCCCAAATCAATCCGCATTTCTTTTTCAATACCTTAAATAATATCTACGCCCTCACCAATCTGGATGTATCCAAAGCCCAGGAGGCACTTTTGAAGCTTTCCAGAATGATGCGCTATGTGCTTTATGAGAACCAGAAGAATGAAACCCTACTTTCCAAAGAAATCAAATTCATCGAAGATTACATTGAACTGATGAAAATGAGGCTTTCTTCCAAGGTGAAACTGAACATCCAAATCGAAGAACCCAAGGAAGATTTGATCATTGCCCCAATGCTGTTGCTCCCTTTTTTGGAGAACTGTTTCAAACACGGAGTCAGCTCACAGCAGGAAAGTGAAATCTTCATCAAAGTGGAAATCATGGGTGAAACCCTCTTCTTTGAAACCAGAAACCATATCTTCCCGGTCAATCAAGACAGTCCAGAAGCCCACGAAAACGGGATTGGCCTGACGAATACCCAAAGGAGACTGGACTTGATTTATCCTGAAAAACATCGACTGAAATTTGGTAAAGACGAATCCAAACAAGAGTATTGGGTAAATCTTACCATCAACCTGGCATGAAAATCAAGTGCATAGCTGTAGATGACGAGCCTTTGGCCTTGGAGTTATTGTCCAAATTTATCGGACAAACCTCCTTTTTGGAGCTGATCGGCAAGTTTTCCAATGCCATTGAAGCCCTGGGATTCATCAATCAAAATGAGGTTCAATTGATTTTCATGGATATCCAGATGCCTGATCTTTCGGGAATGGAGCTGGCAAGAATCCTGGATGGAAAGAAAAAATCAGACCAGACCCGGATTATATTTTGTACTGCCTACCACCAGTTTGCGATAGAAGGATATAAAGTAGACGCCTTGGATTATCTTCTGAAGCCTTATAGCTATGAAGATTTTTTGGCCGCGGCCACCAAAGCCTATCAATATTTCGAAAAACTCAAGGAAAACGCCAGCGCTCCTGAAGCAAGAAATACTTCCACCCCTCAGGAATATATTTTTCTCAAAGTCGAATACCAACTGGTCAAGGTGATGCTGAAAGATATCACCCATGTGGAAGCTTATAAGGATTATGTGAAGGTTCATTTGAAATCCAAACCTAATCCTCTCCTATCCCTGACCAGCATGAAAAACATGGAGGAATTGCTTCCTTCTGACAAATTCATGCGGGTGCACCGGTCACATATTGTGGCTTTGGATCATATCGATTCAGTCGCAAAAAATGTGATCCACATCGGCAATCATCAGATTTCTGTCGGGGACAATTACAAAGAACCTTTCTTGGAGTTTCTGAGCAAGTGGATTAATTGAATTAGTATTCAATGGTCAAAACGCAGTCTCAGAAGGAGGATGCAAACTTACCTACTGGAAACTGCCAACTGATCACTATCTTCGGAAATGGACGAATCTCAAAAACTTTTTATGCGTGAAGCCATTCGTCTGGCTAAGGAAGGCGTGGTTTCCGGAAATGGAGGTCCTTTTGGCTGTGTGATTGTGAAAGATGGGCAAATCATCGGGAAAGGATCCAACATGGTTCTGAAAACCAATGACCCCACTGCACATGCAGAAGTGGTGGCAATCCGGGATGCCTGCAAAAATCTGAATCATTTTCAACTGGAAGGCTGCGAAGTCTATACCTCCTGCGAACCCTGTCCGATGTGTTTGGGTGCAATTTTTTGGGCTAGACCAGCACGGGTATATTATGCCTGTACCAAGGAAGATGCTGCAAATGCAGGATTTGATGATGAGTTTATCTATCAGGAAATAGACATCAACCCTTCCGAGCGAAAGATCCCCATGAACTCACTTTTGCGGGAAGAAAGCTTGGCAGCCTTTAAAATCTGGAAAGAAAAGGGGGATAAGACGCTTTATTAGACAAAATGGAAATAGAACTCCTTTTAATTTTTTATTGGATTGCAATAACCTTAGTTTTGATATTTTGAAATTTCAAAATGCACTTTCACTTTTTATCCTTAAAAAGGAATGGCAAAACTTCTCATAAAAACTATCTCCATGCGACACTAGGTCTATTTACTGATTTGAGCTTTTGGAATTTAAACTTTCTGCCATCACCATTATACTTTTCATCCGACAATTCATTTGAATCAAAAAGGGCTAAACTTTTCAGCTTTTGACCATCTTATTTTTCATTATTTCCTTTTTGATTCACATAATATTGATTGATGGATAATATCAAACAATAAACGTTTAAAAACTAATTTTTAAGGCCGCACAAAAAAATGCCCAGCCAATTTTGACTGGGTCTATATTTCTTAGATAATTATTTCCGAAATCCGATTTCAAAAATCCGAAATTCTTATCTTTTTCCCATTCCCGGAGGCATCATTCGGCCCAGTGCCTGTTTGGCACCGCCCATTTTGTTCATTTGTTTCATCAGCTTGCGCATATCGTCAAACTGCTTCATCAGATTATTAACCTCGGTGATAGATCTTCCTGAACCATCCGCGATTCGCTTTCTGCGGCTCCCGTTGATCACGTCAGGATTTTGGCGTTCAGCAGGAGTCATACTTCGGATAATCGCTTCAATGGGCTTGAAAGAGTCGTCATCAATATCCAGCCCTTTCAAGGCTTTTCCCATTCCCGGGATCATACCCATCAGATCTTTGATATTCCCCATTTTCTTGACTTGCTCCAATTGTGAAAGGAAGTCATCGAAATTGAAATTGTTTTGACGGATTTTGGCATTGATCCGCTTAGCCTCATCCTCATCAAATGCTTGCTGAGCACGCTCCACCAAGGAAATCACGTCACCCATGCCGAGAATTCTCTGGGCCATACGATCCGGATGAAACACATCCAGATTTTCCATTTTTTCTCCGGTGGAAATAAACTTGATCGGCTTGTTGACCACGTGCCGGATGGAAATCGCCGCACCACCACGGGTATCCCCGTCCAATTTGGTCAGCACCACACCGTCGAAATTCAATCTTTCATCGAAGGTCTTCGCAGTGTTCACCGCATCCTGACCGGTCATGGAGTCTACGACGAAAAGAGTCTCAGATGGATTGAGCGCTTTTTTCAATTGCTCAATTTCCTGCATCATCTGCTCATCCACTGCCAAACGACCCGCCGTATCGACGATTACGGTCTTCTTGCCGGTCTTTTTGGCATGGGCAATCGCATTGTTTGCGATCTCCAATGCATTTTTATTTTCAGGCTCAGCATAGACTTCTACTCCGATCTGTTCGCCCAAAACTTTCAACTGATCAATCGCAGCCGGACGATAAATATCACAGGCTACTAAAAGCACTTGGCGACCCTGCTTTTTCAGATAGCTTCCCAATTTCCCGGTAAAGGTCGTCTTACCCGAACCCTGCAAACCGGAAATCAACACGACTGCAGGTTCCCCGCTCAACTTGATATCTACTTTGGATCCACCCATGAGCTTGGTCAGCTCTTCTTGGGTGATTTTCACCAAGAGCTGTCCAGGAGAAACAGAAATCAGGACATCCCGACCCATGGCCTCGTCCTTGATTTTGTCGGTGACTTCTTTGGCGACTTTATAATTTACGTCGGCATCGATCAAGGCTCTTCTGATCTCCTTGACGGTGGTGGCGACGTTGATTTCGGTGATTTTTCCGGTTCCTTTCAGGGTTTTGAAGGCCCGGTCCAGCTTCAAACTTAAATTATCAAACATGCTGCTTTTCGGCTATTTGGTGCAAAAGTAATGATTTTGGGCATTTCAGAAGGAAAATATGATGGAAATGAGAGGGAGATGGAAGACTGGAGACTGGAGACGGAAGTCCGATGTCGGTTGTCGGTTGTCTGTTGTAGCGTGTCAGGCTGAGCGAAGTCGAAACTTGTCAGGCTGAGCGGAGTCGAAGCCTCAGCTACAGAAAAATCTGTGGGCATCCGTGAAATCAGTGAGACCATTCTCAAAAATCATTTCCGCACACACTTTCCTCCGAATTCCCTAATTTGCAGGCTTAACGTATTTCAGAGACTTCATGAAGCTCAATTTTCAAAAAAACATTCTTCCCCATCTGGCCGGGGTTATTCTCTTTTATCTGATCGTCGTGCTTTACTTTTCCCCTTTGGTTTTTGACGGGAAAATCATCTTCCAAACGGATATTCTCCAGTGGGAGGGTTCTGCGAAGGAGGTCTTGGATTACCGGGAGGCCACCGGAAAGCAGGCCCTGTGGACCAATCGAATGTTTGGAGGAATGCCCACCTATTTCATCAGCTTGGAGTTTGCAGGAGACATTACCAATGCCCTGATTTCTGGCCTGACCTTGGGTCTCCCTCACCCGATTAACGGGTTGTTTTTCGGAATGGTCAGTTTCTACATTTTACTGTTGACTTTCAGAGTCCGCCCCATTTTCGCGATGGGTGGGGCTGTTGCTTTTTCATTCAACACATACAATCTCCTTTCCCTTGCCGCCGGACACAATGCCAAAATCTGGGCAGTATGCCTGATTCCGCTGATTCTGGCAGGGATCCATTTGTCTTTCGAGCGAAAAAGAATCCTGGGGGCCTCCCTATTAGCCTTGGGATTATTGCTTCAACTCAAGTTCAATCACCTTCAAATCACCTATTACACCCTGATCATTTCCGTGATCTATGTTTTGGTCAGATTGATCTTTGATTGGAAAAAGGAGGGCTTGCCGAGTCTGGCCAAAACCATTGGATTTCTAGTCGTAGGAGCTGCGCTGGCGGTGGGTGGAAATCTGGGACGACTCGCAACGGCCTTGGAATACAGTCCTTATTCTACCCGGGGAAAAGCTACTTTGGAAACTGAATCTGCAGGATTAGACCGGGATTATGCCTTTGGATGGTCCAATGGAATTCTCGAATCCCTCACTTTGGTAGTTCCGGATTTTTATGGGGGAGGAAGCAGTACTCCACTTCCCAAGGATTCCGAATCCGAAAAAGCACTTCGGGCCCAAGGTATAGATCCTACTCAGGTAAATGGCTTCGTAAAAGGGGCTCCCACTTACTGGGGTGATCAGCCCTTTACGGGAGGTCCGATTTACGGGGGAGTGATCCTGGTTTTTCTGGCCATTTTGGGGATTTGGGTAGCCCCAAAAGAAAGTCTGTATACTTTTGGAGCCATTATCATTTTCTCCCTGATGCTGAGTTGGGGTAAAAATCTGGCTTGGTTCAACTACCTTCTATTTGATATTCTACCGGGATACAACAAATTCCGGGCAGTCTCCATGGCTCTCGGAATGACTTTGTTTGCTATTCCTGTGTTGGGGATGATTTCCCTGGAAAGACTAGCCAGACAAAAAGACCTGAAACCGCTTCTCATTTCGGGAGGAATTGTGGCTGGTTTAACTTTAATTCTTGCAGTGGCTTCAGGTGCATTTTTCCGGTTTGAAGGTGCCGGAGATACCAATCTTCCTGAATGGTTGATTTCTGCCTTAAAAGCCGACCGTAAAGCCATGCTTTCAGCTTCAGCCTGGAAAAGCTTTGCTTTGGTCGTAGTGGCGTTTGGTTTGGTTTATTTTTATCTCAAGGGAAAAATTTCCGACCTGATTTTGGGTGCAGGACTGGTAGCCCTGATCACGATTGATGTGTGGACGATTAACAGAAGATACCTTAACGGGGAATCTTTCCAGGGAAATCCTTCCCGGCAGTTTTTTGCAGAAACTCCCGCTGATCAAAAAATCGCTCAGGACCAAGGGTATTTCAGAGTCCTTTCCCTTGGGGGATCCTTGACCGAAGACGGCAGGACCAGCTATCGATTCAATAGCTTGGGCGGATATCATGGTGCCAAACTCAGAAGATATCAGGATCTGATTGAAAATCAACTTCAGCCTGAAATCCGGGAGTTTGTGGGGAAAGCGCAGGAAGGGGATTTTGACTGGGATGGAATCGGCGTGATCAACATGCTCAACACAAAATACTTCTTGGCCGGAACCGAAGCCAATGCGGTATTTGAAAATCCCGAAGCCAATGGCCCTGCCTGGGTCCCTTCAGAAATCCTCCCTGTATCCTCAAACCAAGAAGAAATGGATCTTTTGGGAGAAATTAATACCAAAACTCAGGCAACACTCAATGTTCAGGAATTTGGACAGATTTCTGCCGGTTCGGGTCAAATTTCCTTGAATTCCGCCTTACCCAATGCGCTGAAATACAGTGCAGTCATGAACCAGGGAGGACTGGTTGTCTTTTCGGAAATTCACTATCCTGAAGGATGGACCGCCACGATAGACGGGAAGGAAAGCCCCATCCTTCGGACTAACTATCTGCTCAGAGGATTGGAAATTCCAGCTGGAACCCATGAAATTGTCTTTACCTTTGCTCCGTCGAGCTTTTACTCGACCAAAACGCCAACGGTGATTTTCCAATACCTGATCGTATTGACTTTGATCGCAGGTATCGTTTTAACCTATCGAAATCAAAATGTCTGAAGAAAAAGACAAAGTCGTAAGTTTTTATGATCAGTTTGCCGAAAAGCAACAAAAAACGGGGATCAATTCCCGGCACTTGAGCATTTTGGACAAGGTCAAATTAGCAGGACTTCAATCGAACCACAAAGTTCTGGAAATCGGCTGTGGAATCGGTACGGTCTCCCATTTGTTGGCAACTCAAGTGCCCAAAGGAAAAGTTTTGGCAGTGGATATTTCTCCGGAAAGTATCGAAAAGGCAAAGAATTTATGGAAAAAGCAGGACAACCTGAGCTTTGAAGTTTCAGACATGTCGGATTTCGACAAGAAAAACGAAACCTTTGACTTCTTCGTGTTCCCGGACGTCCTGGAGCACATTCCAATTGACCAGCATTTTCGTCTCTTCCAAAATATCCAGAAACATGCCCATCAGGAATCTGTGATTTTCATTCACATTCCTGCACCCCGCTACCTGCAATGGATGATTGAAAATGAACCTGCCAAACTTCAGGTGATTGATCAGCCTTTGGACTCTGGAGATTTGATCAAAAACATTACTGCGAATGGTTTTTTCCTCGAAAAGATGGAAACCTATTCTCTTTTCTTTGAGGAAAATGATTACCAGTATTTTATCTTCAGATCTGCCAAACCTTTGAATAGCTCCACGCCAAAAAACAAGTGGAGTGTCTTGAAAGAAAGAATTAGAATCCGCCTGAAATATGGCTTAACCCAATAACACAATGAATATTCAGGCAAACGCTGTGGTAGGATTGACCTATGAATTACATGTATCCAAGCTGGAAGACGAGATTGAATCGGCACCTTTCAGCGTGGAAATCCGAGACGAAGATGACCCTTTTTATTTTCTATTTGGACAAAGCGGACTCCCGGAAAAATTCGAGGAGCTTTTGGAAGGGAAGATGGAAGGTGAGGCTTTTTCCTTTACCCTTTCGGTAGAAGAAGCCTATGGAGAACCCGACGAAGACTTGGTGATCACCTTGCCCAAGGAGCAATTTTCCAAGGAAAGAGGATTTTCCGAAGACATGCTGGAAGAAGGGAATTTTCTCCCCTTGATGGATGAAAACGGATATAGCATGCAGGCTAAAATCCTGAAAAACATGGGAGACCAGCTTCTGCTGGACTTTAATCATCCACTGGTTGGATTTGATCTGCATTTTGAGGGAAAAGTCCTGGAAGTCCGCGAAGCCACCAAGGAAGAATTATCCCACGGGCATGTCCATGGGCAACATGGAGCTCACGACTAAGCTTCTGAACAATCCCGAAGTAATGGCTCCTGGAAATCCGGAGCCATTATCTTTTGATTAAGAATTTGGAATTCTCCCGCTTCTCGGGGAAGAATTTAAGGAGATGTAATAATTTAGGACTTCATTAGTTCTACATCCAATTCTCCTATGAAACCCCTATTTCTATCCCTGATTTTTTCAATCCTTATGATTCCAGCTTTTGGACAAAAATCCTTTCATCAAAACAAGGTTATCGCTCACCGAGGGGCCTGGAAGGCCCAAGGACATCCCCAAAACTCCTTAGCCTCCCTGAGCGAAGCCATACAATTAGGCTGTGGAGGATCAGAGTTTGACGTGTGGATGACCGCGGATGAGATTCTGGTCGTCAATCATGACGGGGAATATATGGGCATGGAAATCGAGCATACTACCTATGCGGAACTGCTCAGCCAAAAGCTTTCAAATGGGGAGAAAATCCCGACCCTGGAAGAATACCTCCTCGCTGGGAAAAAGCAGAAAGGAACCAAGCTTATCCTTGAATTCAAACCATCCCAAATCAGTGTAGAAAGAAGTGAAAAGGTAGGTGAAATGGCCGTAAAAACGGTTCAAAAGCTCAAAGCCCAAAAATGGGTGGAATACATCACCTTCAGTTTTGAAGGAGGGAAAAAAGCTATCGCTACGGATCCAAAAGCCAAAGTGGCTTACCTCAACGGAGATAAATCCCCAAAGGAACTCCAGGAGGCCGGGTTTTATGGATTTGATTACAACATTCGCCTTTTAAAGCAAAAACCTGAGTGGATTCAGGAAGCAAGATCTCTGGGATTGACCACCAACTCCTGGACAGTTAACACTGCTGAAGACATGAATTGGCTTTTGGACCAAGGGATTGACTTCATCACCACGGATGAACCGGAATTGCTTTTCAAGATCATCAAGGAGAGAAATTGAGGAACAAAAAAGGCTCTGAATAAAATCAGAGCCTTTTGTTTAGATTTTTGCCGGAAGAATTTGTCCGCTGACTTCTCCGAATCCGACCCGGATCCCGTCTTTTTCAGCATATCCTTTCATTATCACGGTGTCTCCGTCTTCGATAAACTTGCGTTCTTCCCCATCTTCCAACTGAACAGGCTTGGTACCTTTCCAGCTGAGTTCGAGCATGGAACCAAAAGAATCTACCGTAGAACCGGAAATAGTGCCTGAAGCCATCATATCCCCCACATTGATATTGCAGCCATTGACGGTATGATGCGCCAGTTGCTGAGCAATATTCCAATACATATACTTGAAATTGGAGGTGCAGACTTTGGAAGGTTTTTTATCTTCAGGCTGAATAAACACCTCCAGATTGATATCAAAACTGTGGTTTTGCTCACATTTCAAATAATCCAAGACCTCGGGTTCCTGAACTGGCCCCTCCACCCGGAAAGGTTCCAGAGCTTCCAATGGCACCACCCAAGGAGAAATGGAAGACCCAAAACTTTTACCCAAAAAAGGCCCTAGCGGCACATATTCCCAAGCTTGGATGTCCCGGGCAGACCAATCATTGAACAGCACCATCCCGAAAATGTATTCTTCGGCATCTGCCGTGCTGACCGAATCTCCAAGCTTAGTTTGCTTCCCGGTG
>JAJLJS010000023.1:0-5148 GCA_033844545.1 Cyclobacteriaceae bacterium
GAACCTTTTTCAGGTTTTGATCCGGTAAATGCCGAAGTGATCAAAAATGAAATTTTGGAATTGAAATCCAAAGGGACGACGGTCATTCTGAGCACGCATCGAATGGAATCAGTGGAATTGCTCTGCGATCAGGTAGCCATGATCAACCGCTCCCGAAAAATTTTGGATGGGTCGATTCAAGAAGTAAAAAGCAAATTCCGTCCTGAAGTTTTTGAAATCTCCATGACGAATCTTTCCCAAAACCTTCCTCCAGAATGGACTCCCAAACCCCGTGGAGAAAATTGGGAATTTACCTTGCCTCTCGCAGGAAAGACACCCAATCAGCTCTTAAAAGAAATGATGGATTACGGGGATGTAATTTCTTTCCGGGAAAGGATCCCGACGATGGAAGAGATCTTTATCCAACAAGTAAAAGCCACCTCCTATGAATAAGATTTTTCTGGTCATTCAACGCGAGTATCTGGCTAGGGTAAAGAAAAAATCTTTTCTGATTGCCACCCTGCTTACTCCTTTGATTTTCCCGGCTATCATGGGTGTATTCGTGTGGATAGCGGTCCAAGAGAAAGAAAATCAATCCCTCAGGATCATAGAGGTGATTGATGAAACCGATTTGTTTTTCATGGAAAGCTCCGATCAATATGCGTTCACATCCTCCATCACCAACCCCGAAGAGGCGAAAAAGCTGGTGACTGAAGGGGATCGTTATGGCTTTTTATACATTCCAAAAATCGAGGTCGAAAGCCCCAAAGGCATTCAGTTTTTCTCCTTGGATAATCCCAGCATGAGCCTGATGAGCTATTTGGAGGGAGCCTTGAAGCGAAAAATCGAAGACCAAAGGTTGTATGAAAAAGGAATTGACCCCCAGGTTTTGAAAGAAATCAGGACGACCGTGGACATTCAATCCGTCACCCTAGTGGGAGAGGGAGAGGAAAAGGTCAATGACGCCACTGTCAATTATGCGCTAGGCTTTGTGACGGGGATTCTGATCTACATTTTCATTTTTGTCTATGGAAATCAGATCATGCAAGGGGTCATTGAAGAGAAGTCCAGTCGGATTGTGGAAATTCTTGTATCGTCTTTGAAGCCATTTCAGCTGATGCTGGGGAAGATAGTCGGAATCGGAGCCGTAGGTCTCACCCAGTTTTTGATCTGGGTGGTTCTGATCGGTACACTGAGTTCTATTGTGATGGGTGTGCTGGGCATGCAGATGCCTCAGCAACAGGCCATGGAAATGGCCAATCCTGAATTTGCCAATGCTGCTCCGGATACCGGGGAATTGGCCGATATTCTAGCCGTGATCAATGGAATTGATTTTGTCTCCATCGTACTGAGCTTTTTGTTTTATTTTCTTGGAGGCTACCTACTATATGGAGCCTTGTTTGCAGCGATTGGATCGGCAGTGGATGCCCCATCGGATGCCCAGCAATTCATGTTTCCGATTACGATTCCCTTGATTGTGTCTTACATGGGACTTTTTGTTTTCGTTTTGCAAGACCCTAATAGCACCACTTCATTTTGGTTGTCGGTTATTCCTTTGACTTCTCCAATTGCCATGATGGGAAGGATCAGCTATGGAGTTCCATTTTGGGAGTTGGTGCTTTCTATGGGATTGCTGATCGTGGGCTTTTTGTTTACCACCTGGCTCGCTGGGAAGATTTATAGAATCGGAATTTTGATGCACGGAACAAAACCCACCTATAAGATTTTGTGGAAATGGATCAAAGCCTCGCAATAAGCGGAAGGTTACTTTAATTTTTTTTGGAAAAAGGGCGATCGATATTTCACCCTTCCTTGCATTATTTCAGGCTCTTTATCGCTTGTTTAGCTAATTCTGGTTATTTTTTCCTGCATTTATGGGTAAATGAAAAAATCCTCAATCGAAACCAAATCGGATTTGGAATTCTTTTCGGACCTTATACTAAGTACACCATCAGAGAGTTAATACCTGAAAAGCATTTGTCGAGTACATGAAAACCAGATTCCAGGATTTGACATCCATTGACTTTTACCAAAACAAGAAACAGGTCAAATGGCTGGTATTTTTGGTTTCTTTCTTGATTGGGTCTGGATCGATTTGGTACACCAATATTCTGGTAGCCGAATTGAGGGATCGGGAAAGCCGGCAGATTCAGCTGCTCTCAGCGGCTTTGGAATATGCCGCTACAACTACCGAAAACCTCACCTTCATCAACCAGGAAATTATTCAGCAGAACTATTCCATTCCGATCATTATGGTGGATTCGGAAGGAACTCCCCTGGAATTCAGGAATATCAACTTCAAAAAAAACGCAGATGGGCAAGATTCCACCAAAACTCTCGAGAGGGAGTTGTTGGAAATGCAGGATGAATATGAACCCATCCACCTCCAAGAGGCAGATATTCGAGTGTATTATCGGAATTCCGAACTGCTGACCAATCTCCGGTATTATCCTTACATCCAATTGGCCGTGATTCTCCTTTTTGGGGCATTAGCTTATGCACTCTTCAACCAAAGTAAAATAGCCGAACAAAACCGGGTTTGGGCAGGTCTGACCAAGGAAACTGCCCATCAATTAGGTACTCCAATTGCATCCCTGATGGCCTGGATTGATTACTTGAGAAATTCTCCCGTCTGGGAAGAAAACAAGGAAATTATTCAGGAGATGGATAAGGATGTGGTCAAGCTTCGAATGGTGACCGAGCGCTTTAGCAGTATCGGAAGTAAGCCAGTCATCCAAGCGGAAAACTTGTACGAGGTCATTGAGGAAACAATCACCTATCTCCGGCCTAGGATCTCCACTAAAGTCGAATTGATCATCAATGCAGACTCCAAGGATTTGGATGCGATGATGAACAAACCCTTGTTTGAGTGGGTGGTAGAAAATATTTGTAAAAATGCCGTGGACGCCATGAAAGGCAAGGGAAGAATCACCATCGATGTGCTGCAGGACAGTGATAAATTTGTCATTGTGGACATCACTGATACGGGCAAAGGAATTGAAAAGAGGAATTTCAAAAAGGTCTTCAACCCGGGATTTTCTACCCGACAGCGTGGCTGGGGGCTGGGGCTAACCTTGGCCAAACGAATTGTAGAAGGCTATCATGGAGGGAAAATTTTTGTCAAAAACTCCGAAATCGGAAAAGGAACCACCTTCCGGATTATGCTTCTGGGAAATCTGGAGGATGCTTCACAGTTTATAACAGAGGGAATATTAGAGTATTGAGAATTACGATTTTTGAATTACGATTTACGACATGTTAAGAACCTCAGACCTTTTTCTCCAAGGTTCAGATTTTGTGATGAATGATTGAAGTTCGATTAGATGTCGTAAATCGTAAATCTGAATTCGTAAATCCATTTTCCTTACCTTTGCCCCCTGAATTTCAATATCCATGAGTTTGACTGAGGAAATCAAAAAGCGTAGAACTTTTGCCATTATTGCCCACCCAGATGCGGGTAAGACTACATTGACTGAAAAACTGCTTCTCTTTGGAGGTGCTATTCAGACTGCGGGGGCAGTTAAATCCAACAAAATCGATACGGCCACCAAGTCTGACTGGATGGAGATCGAAAAGCAAAGGGGTATCTCTGTGGCCACTTCCGTCATGGGATTTGAATACAAAGACATCAAGATCAACCTGCTGGATACTCCTGGTCACCAAGACTTTGCTGAAGATACCTACAGAACCCTGACAGCAGTAGACTCGGTGATTATGGTGATTGACTGCGTGAAAGGGGTCGAGATACAGACCGAAAAACTAATGGAAGTCTGCCGGATGAGAAATACGCCGGTGATCTGCTTTATCAATAAGCTGGACCGGGAGGGCCGTGATCCTTATGACTTGCTGGACGAGGTGGAGGAAAAATTGAACATTAAAGTTCGGCCGCTTTCCTGGCCCATCGGAATTGGAAAAGGCTTTAAAGGAGTCTATAACCTATACGACCAAAAGCTGAATCTTTTTACCCCTTCCCAACGCAAACTCAGTGATGACCGACAGGTTTTCGAAAATCTGGATGATGCAGAATTGGACGGACTGATTGGACCCAACAACGCCAAGCAACTTCGGGAAGATGTCGAATTGATCGAAGGAGTCTATCCTGAATTTTCCGTGGAGGATTACCTGGAAGGTAAAATTGCTCCGGTATTCTTCGGCTCCGCAGTCAATAATTTCGGTGTCAACGAAATGCTGGATACTTTCATTAAAATCGCTCCTGCTCCAAAAAGCCGGGAAACTGATGTCCGGGAAGTAAAGCCTTCAGAGTCCAAATTTTCCGGCTTTGTCTTTAAAATTCACGCCAATATGGATCCTAATCACAGGAACCGAATCGCCTTTTTGCGGATTTGTTCTGGGAAATTTGAGCGGAACAAACCATATAATCATGTCCGAGGTCCCAAGCCTTTGCGATTTTCGAACGTGACTCAGTTTATGGCTCAGGATAAAGAAATCATTGACGAGGCTTTTCCGGGAGATATTGTCGGCTTATACGATACCGGGAATTTGAAGATCGGGGACACCCTGACCGAAGGGGAGGACATGATTTTCACCGGAATTCCTTCCTTTTCTCCGGAAATATTCCGTGAAGTGGTCAACAAAGATGCGATGAAGACCAAGCAGCTGGAAAAAGGATTGAAACAGTTGATGGAAGAAGGAGTCGCCCAGTTGTTTACTTTTGACATGGGATCCCGAAAGGTAGTCGGTACAGTAGGGCAGCTTCAGTTTGAAGTAATCCAATTCCGGTTAAAAAATGAATACAACGCCACGGTAGAATTTCATCCGATGAACCTCTACAAGGCCTGCTGGATCAGTAGCTCCGACAAAAAGCAACTGGATGAATTTGTCCGGTCAAAGAACAGGTACATCGCCCGGGATAAGGACGATAAGTTGGTTTTTATGGCTGAATCCAAATCCTGGCTACAAATGGTGCAGGACAATTATCCCGAGATTGAGTTTTACTTTACGTCGGAGTTTTAAATATATCCCTCCAAGGGTTTCGAACCCTTGAAGGGTTTCTAATTACTGACGTAAATGAATTATTTTTTTTCTACCTGATAGTGTAAATCTGAGTGGCCGGGGATTCCATTCAGGCTAAGTCCTTCGATTTCAATTCGAATAGTGGAATTCAAATCAGCATTGAAAAAACGAACGGTAGCTTTTCCGGCAGCATCA
>JAJLJS010000024.1:0-17559 GCA_033844545.1 Cyclobacteriaceae bacterium
TGGATGGGGACGAGCATGGCCCGCTTTCCTTGAAGTTGATTTCAGCATTATGCGGGGAAGATCCCCACAAATGGTCTGGTGCCTTGGAGGTGGCAAAAGCAGCTCTGAAGAAGAGAGTTTCCCTTTGGGATGCGATTAATGATTTGATTCTGGAAAACAAGTTTGATTTGGCAGACCGCTAGAATCCAAACCTAAGCGGTAATCCACGATTTCTTCTAAGTCAGAATTTTCAATCCAAATCAAAAACATGTCCCTCTGCACAAAGCATGACCTCGAAATCCAGATTCTGATTTCTGAGGGAATTTTCCAACAAAGTGACCAATTGTTCATCAGAACGATTCGGCTCATGATGGAACAGGGCAAGTTTTTTCACCTTACACATTTTGGCAAAAGCGATGGCATCCCGGGCCGAGCTATGTCCCCATCCGATTTTGGTGGAATACTCCTTGGAATTATAAGAGGAATCGTGCAGCAACAAATCTGCGGATTTGGCGATTTCAAAGCCACTCGTCCACTCCGGATCATTGGGAAAGTTTGAAGAACCTAGGGCCAGTTCGTGATCGGGGATATAAGTAAAAACTGATTTCCCATTGCTCACGCGGTAACCCAATGTAGCTCCTGGATGGCATAAGTAATCGGTATAAATCTCCAGATCTCCAATATGGAAGGTGTTTTGGCTCAGTTCGTGGATGATGGGATGCTTCGGAAGCTCACTGAACATGACCGGAAACAAAGGCGGAGAAAAGTATCTTCTTAAGTTGAATAAAAGAGACTCTTTCCCGGTATCAGGCCCCCAAATGTGGACTGTTACTTCAGGATTGTAAAGTGGTAAGAAGAAACCCAAACCCATCATGTGATCAATATGCAAATGGGTCAAAAGAATGTGAATTTCCTTGATATCAGGAGAGAGGTATTTCCCCAATCTTTGAATTCCCGATCCAGCATCCAAAATAATGAAAGCATCACCTTGGGTGACCTGGATACAGGAAGTATTGCCTCCATAGATCATATTTTCCGGACCGGGAGCAGGTAATGAGCCACGACATCCCCAGATTTTCACCTTCATACCGTCGCAGTTTTCCAAAATATAGCCATGGCGCCGGAGTAACGGTTCGCCCTACCAATAACCGGCACTGCAGTGACAGAGATCAGGTACCTTTCCCCTTTTAGGCTATCAATATAAAATGATCCACTGGCCGGAACCCGGTTGGTAAGGGTTTTTACCAAGGGCAAATCCTCTGGCTTCAGGGAATTGCCTTCTTTGTCCAACGGACGAAAAATTGTTGCCCATTCTTCCAGCCTCATCCCTCCTGTCTCACTAAATCGAAGGCCCAAAATTTCTTCTGCTGGTTCATTATAAAACAACAGGTTCCCTTCTGTATCCACCAGGAATACCGGCATATTGAGGCTATCCCCAAACTGCCTAGCAAGGATCAGTTCTAAAGGTTGTGCTGGCATAAAAAAGTAATAGGGTCTAAGTAAGATATTAATTTACTGAATTAAATTTTCAATTTAACCAAATTGAATGTGAATTTGGAAGCCCTAAATCGCCAAAATTGGATTATTCCTTTTGGAAAATCGAGTTCGATTTACTTCTTCCACATTAAAAATTACCGGAATTACTAGGACAATTTCCGGATTTATTTTTTTCTTAGTTGGGAAAAGAAGCCACATATACATTCCTAGAAGTAAAACAGTGAAGAGCACAAACAAACTTTCCCGTTAAAAAACTCTTTTTGACATTCCTTACTTTAAAGAAACTGAACCTGTTTCAAACTATAAAATCATTTTCCCGTAATCATCCACTAACCAATTTTCCAGAAACGATATTTTTTACCAATTACTCATGAAAAAAACAATCACGATCATGCTTCTGCTTTGTTTGGGCTTCAAGCACCCAGTGTTTTCCCAAGAGCAAGCCACCCGGCTTTTGATTGAGGAATATCTACAGCAGAGTGAAAAACAGAAAAAAACAGGTGTAATTCTTCTGAGTACTGGAGTCGGAGCTACACTTTTGGGAACTGTCCTCTTTGGAATTGGATGGAACGACGGTTCGGATGTGGTCGGCGGAGGCGGGGTTTTGCTGATGACTGCCGGAAGTATTGCTACCTTGGTCAGTATTCCGGTTTTGATCGGATCGGCCTCCTCTGGTAGAAAAGCAGGAAAATTCAGTCTGGACCTAGCCCAAATAGAGCCTTTACCCCCTAATGTCCTGAGAAACCAACCCTATCCGGCCCTATCCTTTTCATTTCCACTTTATTCCCAAAAGCCATGAAGATTATTTGGACTCTCTTGATTTCACTTTTCCTTTTTCAAAACCTCCAGGCCCAAACTGAGGAGACCATTTCCGTGCAGCAGGATTTGATGAAAAAAAGTGATCAACAATACAAAGCTGCTTGGATTCTTTTGGGTGCTGGCGTGGCGACTTCTTTGACTTCCATTGCGATACCGGTGAATTATGATTACACCGATGGAACAGATAATTCCACCCTGATAGCCGTTTTGGGTTGGACAGGTTTTTTGAGCATCAGTACGAGTATCCCGCTCTTTTTGGCATCCGGAAGAAATGCCCGGACAGCGGCTAAATTAACTCTTCAAACCCAAGCCATTCATCAACCGCTAATTCAGCCCAGCTTTGGCAAAAATTATCCAGCACTAAGCCTAAAAATCCCACTTTATCACCTCAATGGAAAATAAACTTTCCCTAAAAAAAGAAGGCAAAGTAAGTTTTGATTTAGTCTCCAAATGAAATTCCCAAACCTTTGGCCGATTTAACCAAGGTTCCATTCGGATTCACATAATTGTACTCACTGATTGCTTCTTTGATCGAAACGGAAGCATAATCGTTGTTTTTCAAAACGACCAACTGCCCGAATTTTCCTTCAAGCACCAATTCCATGGCTTTAACTCCAAATACGGAGGCAATGACCCGATCAAAAGCCACGGGGGTTCCTCCCCTTTGGGTATGGCCCAAAACAGTTTCCCTGACATCCGCTTCCAATCCTGCATCTTTGAGCTGCTGACTTAGGGTAAAACAAACACCACCGAGCCGCACGGCTGTTCTTCCCTCCTCGCCTTGAGTGGCGGTGACGGTTCCATCTACAGCTTTGGCTCCCTCAGCTATGACGATATTGACAAAGCCCCTTCCGTGGTTATATCTGCTTTCTATTTTTTTTATAATCTTATCCAAATCATAAGGAATTTCCGGGATCAGACAAATTTCCGCCCCACCTGCAATGGCGGTATACAAAGCAATCCAACCAGCATTTCTACCCATTACCTCCATGATCATGACTCTATGGTGGCTATTTGCGGTAGTCACCAATCGATCAAAGGAATCCGTGGCTGTTTGCACGGCGGTTTGAAACCCAAAAGTAAAATCCGTGCTAGAAAGGTCATTGTCGATGGTCTTCGGAACTCCGACCACCGGCATTCCTGCTTCAAAAAGTGCTTGGGAAATTGCCTGTGAACCATCTCCTCCAATATTGACGACGGCATCAAATCCAAAGGATTTAAAGCGGTCTACCAGCCAGGGAATCCGATTGATGGTTTTCACGGTCCCATCCGCCTGCTTTTCAGGAAACCTCATCGGATTTCCTTTATTGGTGGTCCCGAGGATGGTTCCCCCCTGCACATGAATCCCTCCGACGGATTTTTCGTCCAATCGGACTACCCGAATGGGGTCCTCCATGATTCCGTTGAATGCTTCATAACATCCCCAAACCTCCCAATCGCTTTCCCTGGAAGCCCTTTTGACTATTCCTCGAATAACTGCATTCAATCCTGGGCAGTCTCCTCCACCTGTCGCTACCAATAGTTTTTTCATAATGGAAAAATGACTAAAATTTAACCTTATTATTCTCCTTAGACTTCAGAAGTTAATTACTTTTTTGATTTTTTAGGATTAACTTATGGATACTTCCTTCAAAAAAGGAAAACCATTTTGCCAATTTCTCTAAATCCCCTAGCCTATGATCACTGATGAAAGTCTCACTGTGAAATCACTGAAAAAAATGAGTGATAAGGAATTGATCGCACGAGCCAAAAAGTTTTCAAAACGCTATTGTGTGGGAGATGGAAAGAAATTCAAACTGAAAGATTACTCGAGCAAGCCCAAGATGTCCCTTGGCCCTGAGGACAAGCCCACCGTCAAAGAGGCCTTGGAGCAAGGCGTGGAGGCACTTGCCAAACTGCAGGAGGTATTATATGCCCAGGATAAATGGTCTCTTCTGGTGATTTTCCAAGCCATGGATGCTGCCGGCAAGGACGGCGCCATCAAGCATGTACTTTCAGGAATTAATCCCCAAGGCTGTCATGTCACTTCTTTTAAAGCTCCGAGTGCCGAAGAATTGGATCATGACTTCCTTTGGAGATGTATCAAAGAATTGCCTGAAAGAGGAAAAATAGGAATTTTCAACCGATCCTATTACGAAGAGGTCCTAATTGTCCGAGTCCATCAGGGAATTTTGCAAAACCAGAAATTACCCGATAAACTCGTGACCAAAAAAATATGGGATGAACGTCTCCAGGATATCCAGAATTTTGAAAAATACCTGACCCGAAACGGCACCAAAATCATCAAAATCTTCCTGAACGTGTCCAAAGAAGAACAGAAGCAGCGTTTTTTGGAACGAATTGACGAACCAGAAAAAAACTGGAAATTCAGCTCAGGAGATGTAAAGGAACGGGGATATTGGGATCAGTACATGGCAGCCTATGAGGACATGATCAAAAAAACATCCACCAAAGATGCTCCCTGGTACGTGGTCCCCGCAGACAACAAATCCTATGCTCGGATAGCCGTAGCCTCTGCCCTGATCAAAGCCCTGGACGAAATGGATTTGGAATTTCCCCAACTCAATGAAGAAGAGCGGGGAAAATTGTTGGACATGAAAAAATTGCTGACAGAAGAATAAGAAAAGAAGCCTCCTGTGACTATTCCCAGAAGGCTTCTTCTTGATGAAAAAGGTTTGATTGATCTATATGTCAAACTTGATCCCTTGAGCCAGAGGAAGCTCTGAGGAATAATTGATGGTGTTGGTCTGCCTTCTCATGTATGCTTTCCAGGCATCCGAGCCTGACTCCCTTCCTCCTCCGGTTTCTTTTTCACCGCCAAATGCTCCCCCGATTTCAGCTCCTGATGTTCCGATGTTGACATTGGCGATTCCGCAATCAGAACCAGCCACTGACAAAAACGCCTCTGCTTCTCGCATATGTGTAGTCATTATTGCCGAGGAAAGTCCCTGCGGAACTCCATTCTGTATTGCAATCGCTTCGTCCAAAGTCTTGTATTTAATCAAATACAGAATCGGGGCGAAAGTCTCATGCTGAACGATCTGAAAACTGTTTTTCGCTTCATAAATGGCAGGTTTGACATAGCATCCGGACTCAAATCCTTCTCCTTCCAAGACACCGCCTTCTACCACTGTCCTTCCTCCTTCTTCTTTCACCTTTTCTATCGCAGCCAGGTATCCTTTGACTGCATCCTGGTCAATCAATGGCCCTACGTGATTCTTTTCATCCAAAGGATTTCCGATCACCAGTTTGGAGTAAGCTGAGGCTAAGCGGCTTTTCACTTCCTCAAATACATTTTCCTGAATGATCAATCGGCGCGTGGAGGTACAGCGCTGACCGGCAGTTCCCACCGCTCCAAAAAGTGCACCCCGGATGGCCATATCCAAGTCTGCATGCTCTGTGATGATAATGGCATTATTGCCCCCAAGTTCCAAAAGAGATCTTCCCAATCTCCCTCCTACTGCTTGGCCAACCAACTTGCCCATGCGGGTGGAACCTGTAGCCGAAACCAGTGGCACACGGGTATCATGCGAAAGCAATTCGCCTATTTGATAGTCTCCAATGATCAAATTGGAGATCCCTTCTGGCATTCCATGTTTTTCAAAAATCTTTCCGACAATCAACTGGCAAGCCACGGCGGAAAGTGGAGCTTTTTCTGAAGGCTTCCACACACAGACATCCCCGCAAACCCAAGCTAGAGCCGTATTCCAGGACCAAACTGCCACGGGAAAATTAAACGCGGAGATAATTCCCACAATCCCCAAGGGATGCCATTGCTCGTACATTCTATGGCCAGGACGCTCTGAATGCATTGTCAATCCATATAATTGCCGGGAAAGTCCTACGGCAAAATCACAGATATCGATCATTTCCTGAACTTCACCCAATCCTTCCTGGTAGGATTTCCCCATTTCGTAGGAGACTAATTTGCCCAAGTCTTCCTTGACTTCTCTCAGGGCATTTCCGATCTCACGGACGATTTCTCCTCTTTTTGGGGCAGGAACAGTTCGCCAGGTTTCAAAAGCTTTTTGAGCGGTTTGGATAACGGCTTCATAGCTCGATTTACTGGTTTGCTGGACTTTGGCGATGAGTTTACCATCCGCAGGAGAAAATGAAGAAAGGTAGGATTCACCGGTGTCTATCCAGTTTATCCCCGTAGATGTGCCGATATTTTCGGGTTTGATGCCGATTTTCTCTAAAGATTGAAGAATTCCAAATGGGTTAGTCATGAATCTGGGCAATTGATTGATATGCCCAAAGCTAAAAATAAATCAAGGATCAGTCGAACATCCGCTGCAATATCTGCAAGGGATTGAGCTTGGTGTAGGTCTTGACCAATTTGGGACCTGGATTTAATTTATAGACCAAATTCAATCGATAATTCCCTGTATTGAGATCCGGACTGACTGTCCCTAGGTTTTCCAAATCCAGATTTTTGTACACATAGCTGATATTCACAGAATACCTTTCTCCATTATATCCGGCAAATCCACGAAGAAAATACCCTGTTTTGAAGGCAAAACTCCGGGTATCGGAATTTTTATCGGCTTGGGCGATCCCCAATCCTGCGTTTCCCGAGGCCGCTCCCGAAAGGAAAAAACCCTTCCCAAAAACCAAAGTGCCTGCAAACCCAACGTTCGGGCCTATTTGCCAAAAATCCGCAGAATTGAAATTCCCCAAAATCTCGTTTCCTCCAGGAACTACCAAAGAATCCCCACTGATTCTCGAACGGTAAACTTCAAATCCTACCATGGGTGAAATGGCAGATTTTTTTTGAATTTCTGATTGGTGAAATGCCGCTTCAAAAGATAATTTCTCTCCATTAAACAGGTAGCTGGCACTGGCGCCGAGTTTGACTACGCGGAGATCTTTTCGTAAGTAATCCTCCCCGGAACTCTTGAAATCACGGATAAAATAGCCGTTGTAAAACTGCCCGAATAAATCAATGATCCAGTTTTGGGGATAGGCATGCGACTGCAGATCCAGAAAACCTGGCCAATCTTCCTTTCGATCCGGATTGAGAAAAGACAGGGGGACACCAATATTCAAGGTGAATTTTTGAAAGGTCACCCCTACCCCGAAATTCAATCCGCTGTTGGGCTCATATAAGCCTTGAGGCTCACCCAGATCCAGGTTGGTATATTTTCTGGACAGATAGGTCCTAAGAATCATTTTGTCATGATTCTGCTCAATATATGCGGTATCATACCCTAGATCCTGGGCCAAAACTAATCCTGAGAACAGAAAGAAAACCAATACAGTGCAAAAAAACTTCATAGGGTGTCGTTGAATCAGCAGGGAAGATAAAAAAAGAACCCTGGCCAAGGCCAAGGTTCTTACAAATTGTTGAGTTCGAAAAATGGATTTTTCAATCACATTTTTAGAAAGAGTATTTGAGAAAAGTTGTTAATCACCTCGACCAAGGTAAAAATACAATAAGACTAATCAAATATTTTCTTGGAATTTTCTTGAGAAATCAATCAATGAATTGGAAAAACAGAAAACAAAATTTCCCATTTAACTTGAAAGCAAGAATATTTCACTCTTTTATTTTCCAAATAAACCAAATCAATGATTTTTGAACTTCTTAAAATAAATCAATTTCAACTCTTTGATTTTCAGTTTTTTATAAAATACCCATAAGGTCAGAAGACGTTCAGCCACAAATCCCAAGATTCTTCTCTGGTACCCTTGATAGGACTCTAAATCTTCACCCTTTTCAAATTCAGACAATACCTCAAACCACCAAGCCATAAACTCCTGAAAAAGCTCGTTCTTCAGGATAAACATGTTATTGGCGTAGAGCACATTGCCTGAGAGAACCTTTTCCCAGGAATCCAAATAGTCCGGAAACCTCTCTTTCAAAATTTCGGTGACGATTTCCAAATCCCTGATATCATGGTATTTGGAATAGTGGGTATGGATGGAATACCGAAATCTCCGGGCCGTAGGAAGTACGATGTCGTGATCTTCCAAAATCTCCAAGGTCTCTTCCTGAGAAAGTATCCGGGGAAGATATTTCCTGACATTATTGGTATACAGCAGCGGATTAGGGCCCTTTTGAATTTTGAATGGATGGGTGATGAAGTACTTCAGCTTCAAATACCAAGGCTCGGGCTGGGCCGTAAAATATCTCCTGTAGTGACAAACCCCTACAATATCCTGATGGGTATTTTTCCAAGCCCAATACGTACCTGTGAGTTCGCTGTAAAATTCATTCTTGGAAGAAATATTCTCTCCCTGATCATCTTTCAATCCTTCCAGCTTCTCTTTGCCTTCAAACTTCCCACAAAACAGGGGCTGGTAAAAATCCCCCAGCGGAAGTATCCTGCCGGGTTTGTAATACATAATGTAAATATGTGCTTTCACGGATATTGTTATTACAAACTCATTTCTTTTTCAATTCTGAAATCCACTGCTCGGCAGATTGTCCATTTATCAGATGATTTTTCAAAAGAATTTCCCACCGCTTTTTGGGCTGCCAAAGCCTCTTTCCCCAGGTGTTTTTCTGAATATATTTTTTCTTCAAAAAGGGATATCCCAGCTCAAGTAAAGCTTCCGGGTGCTTCATTGTCAAATTGAGGCTCAGTTTTTTTCGGAGCTGAGTCGTGAGTTTTTCAGCGGCAAAGAGGGCTTTTGGTAAAACTCCTCGAGAAAGGAAAAACTGGCTCAAGCCAATTTCCCAAGCGTTGATTACTTTTCTCCGGAGTTCTTTCGGGTTAGTCTCTGAAAATATTTCTTCCATCTTCATTTGCTGAAAATAATCCCTAAGAATTTGGATCCCTTCTTTTTCCCAAACCAAAAAATGACTTTGGAGGTGGTAATTGTCTTCGTGGGTGGAAAACCAGGGCTTTTCGTGGGAATCAATCAATCCCCAAAACTCAGCTTTCAGTTTTTTTCCTTTGCTTAAAACTTTCTCTAAATCACCCAAAAGCAAATTGGAATCATTGGCCAGGGCCAATTGATCAAGATTTTCCAAATCCAAGGTCTGGAATACCTTGTAAAACATCCCAAAATCATAGCCTTCATTTTTCACCTGAAGCAGTTTTACCTGATTTGGCAGATCTACCAAGTGAAACTCCCGGGTATTGGTCACCACAATTACCTGGGTAAAGAGCCGGGAAAGCTCCGACACATAAAAAAAATCCGGCTTGGGTAGTTGCCTCTCCTGACCATAATGAACAAAAATACAACAATTCATTCCGGTCAGATTTTATCAAGTCCCTTCCAAAACTTCAGGAAGTAATATTTGAGTGGGTTGGAATATTTTAATTGCTTCCAAGGTCGACTGGCATGGGGTCTGTGCCAAACCGGAGCATTCATCAATACGGTATTTTGAAAGCCCAATTCAAGCGATTTCTTGGAAATAAAGGTGTCGTACCAATCTTTGGCTTCATCCAGACCGGTGAAATCATAACTTTTCAAGAAATCCAAAGAAAACAGCGTGCAGCAAAAACTCAAACTTCTTTGGGTTTGAATAAGGGGCTGTTTTACACTTTTGAATTTCAGGTAGGGAAAATTCACATTCCCATCCTGATCGACTGTCACGGAACCTACCAATCCGGTTTTGGGATTTTTAGAAAGGAATTCCAATAGCCGCTCCAAAGTATCCGGCTTGACTACCACATCCGATTCCACTACCAGCAGGGGGATATTTTCTTCCAAGGCCATTTTCTGGGCCATCTGCAGGACCAGTTTGTAGTTGGGAGAAGGATGATCGGTCAAATCCTCCAAATGAACCAGCTCATAACCAATTTCAGCCTTTTTCTCCTCCAAAATTACCTTGGTCTCCGCAGAACTGAAATCATTAAAAATAAGATGCTTGACCTCCACACTTGAATTCTGGATGGCTTTGGCAGTATCTAGGGTAGTCTCAACAGAATTCTTGACAGGGGTAATGACTAAAACCTGGGGCATAAAATCGATTTTGGGCTAAAATTACTTCATTCTGGGAGGACAAAAAAATAGCCCCAGTTTTCACCGGGGCTTAGTAAACTTATCCTTGTACTTAAGCTAGTTCCCCCAAAGCCTTTTTGATTCGGGCCATGGCCTCAATCAATTCAGCTTCAGAAGCTGCATAAGAAATTCTCACACAGTCAGGAGCACCAAAAGCTGCCCCGGTCACCAAAGACACATTGGCAACTGCCAAAAGGTAGAGGCAAAGGTCATCTGCATTGTTTACGGTATGTCCATGAGCGGATTTACCAAAAAAGGCAGTTACGTCCGGGAAGAAGTAGAAAGCTCCTTCAGGTAGGTGAGTTTTGATTCCCGGAATGTCTTTCAACAAGCCTAAAACCAAGTCTCTTCTTTCCAAATATTTAGCAGCCATTTCTTTAGTAGGAGTTTGATCACCGGCGATCCCTGCCAAGGCCGCACGCTGAGCAATCCCGGTATTGCCGGAAGTAAACTGACCCTGCATTTTTTCCACAGCTTTGGCAATTTCCAATGGAGCGCAGATATACCCTACTCTCCAGCCTGTCATGGCATAACCTTTGGAAAATCCATTGACAGTTACTGTTCTCTCAAACATGCCCGGGATGGAGGCAATGCTAAAATTCTTTCCGGTAAAATTGATCAACTCATAGATTTCATCGGCAATCACGACCATATTCGGATGCTTCATTACGACGGCAGCGATAGCCTCCAGTTCGGTTTGAGAAAACACCGACCCGGTAGGATTACAAGGAGAGGAATAAATTACCGCTTTGGTTTTCGGAGTGATCGCCGCCTCTAACTGGGCTGCGGAAGCTTTGAAGTTGTTTTCCAAATTGCCTTCGATCAATACCGGCACGCCTCCGCAAAGCTTGATAATCTCCGCATAACTCACCCAGTACGGCGAGAAGATAACTACCTCATCCCCTTCATTGAGCAAACACATAAAAGTGTTGGCAATGGAATGCTTGGCACCCACAGAAACTACGATATTTTCGGCTTTAGCTTGGGAAATGTTATTCTCATCTCTCAGTTTTTTGGCAATAGCCTCACGCAGATCCTGATATCCGGCTACAGGAGGATAGGAGAAATATTTTCCTTCATCAATCGCATCCTTTGCAGCTTGTTGGATATGTTTGGGAGTCTTGAAATCCGGCTCACCCAAGCTCAGGCTGATGATGTCAATACCTTGAGATTTCAGCTCCCGGGCTTTTTTTGCCATGGCCAGAGTAGCTGATTCCTCCATATTCAAGATGCGATCTGATAGAATAGAATTCATTTTAATAGGTTGTTTTTTACAAATTCCTCAAAAATAGACAGAAGATTATAAATTCTAAACAATCCCGCGGAATTGATGGGGATTTGTCAGAATTTTGATTGGGCAAGTTTCCGAAGGCTTTCCAAACATCCCAAAAAAATCAGATGAATTGCTATTTTTGGACAAAATACTTGAGGGTTCGCCTCGTTTTTCTTTTATGAAAAGAGCATTCTCTGTTTTTATTCTGATGATTTTTGGCTTTGGAAAAATGGCCATGGCCCAAAAATCCGATTCAGAACGAAAAGCTGACCCCGACTCCTCGGGGGTGGTAAATTCTGCCTTGCTTCCCTCTGTAGCTCCTCTTTTGCTTTTTGATGAGGAAAAAGAAAAAGAAGCCAAAAAAGAAAAAAAGAAAAAAGCCCGGAAAAATATTTGGTTTGGTGTGAAAACCCAGCGGGGATTTACGAGGAGAGAGCTCCGGGGTCAAACCTATTTTGAATACTTCAATTACACCGATGCAGCCCGAAATCCGGATCCCTATATCCGGGATGTGTACTGGTACGATCCGGGCGAAAAAGCCATCCGCACGGAAGGCTATACCATCGGCAAAGGCTACCTTCTCCATGGACCCTATGAAAGGCTGGTCAATGAGACGGTCGTGGAGTCAGGCATGTTTTATTACGGTACCAAGCACAAAACATGGATGGTCTTTGACGAGAAAAATGTGCTGCAGGATAAGGCACATTTCAGCGAGGGTTGGCCTAAGGAATCCAGAATTTCCTACTACAACAGATCTTCCAAATCCGTGGAAGAAATCATTCCCATTCAATACGGACTCGAGGAAGGCAATTACTTTTACTTCCACGAAGACCAGCAAATAGCCGTCACCGGAGAGTACAAATACGGAGAAAAAGTCGGGCTCTGGACGGAATACTGGGACACTAAAAACACCAAAGCCATCCGCAAACGGGAGATTCAATACCAAGAAGATCCGTACACAAAAAATTTCCGCCCCTACATCCGCGCAGAATGGGACAAGGACGGAAATTTGGTCTATAAAAAGCCTGGGGTAGATTAATTCTCCGTGAATTTAAACTGCTGACCTCCCACTGATGCCTCATACATCAATCCTCCTTTGGTTCGGGTAAATACCATCACTCCATCCACATATTTCGCATCCGCGGAAACCCCTGCCGCTGCTGCCACAGCAGAGACTTGAGCAGACATTTCTATTTTATTGGATTTAAATCGCTCAAAGGCCTCCTTGTTTTCAAAAAACACCAACTCACTGTAGGCTTGTCCTCCTGCCTGAAAGCCAATTGTCACTTGAGTCATTCTGGCAAAACCGATTCTTTCCCCCTGCTCAACGGCGATTCCATTGCCGGAAGCTCCTCCTACTCCCAGTCCGCCTTTGCCCACGTTGGGTAAGATGATGTATCCATAGGAGGATGCAAATAACTTCTCCAGACTTGGATCATCCTTGAGAAAGGCCGCTTTAGCTTCCTCTGAGTCTTCGATGATTTTCTGGTTCTTTTTATCGGACTGGGCTGTGGCCAAACCGGCAAGACAGATTAACAAAAGGAAAAAGGTGATCTTTTTCATGGTTGTACGAGTTTTGGTTAATAAAAAGCATCTTCAAAATGCCGGAATCGAACGGTCCCTTCCCGGTCTTTGTACACACCGACTATATCAAATCGGATGTCTTTTTTCCAGTCAGTTTCATAAATATACTGATCCGCAGCCTTGACCAGAAGTTTTTTCTTCACCGAATCCACAAACTCCTCCGCATAGCCAAAACCTGTTCCTGAGCGAAATTTGACCTCCACAAAAACCAAAAGCCCTTTGTGCTCCAGGATCAAATCTATCTCGGCGTATCCGTGTCGGTAATTCGTCTCTTTCAGCTCGTAACCCTTACTGACCAACCAGTCTGCCGCCTGTTGTTCGGCCAGTCTTCCAGAATCGTTATGCTCTGCCATTGGAATATTGGTTAATTTTGAAAAAGCTCGAACGATGGGTTCGATTTACCTGTTAAAAATGAATTCCGAAGGGAAATCACATGAACGAAAATATCAATAAAACCGTAGAATTCCGAGACTTAGGCCGAATGGATTATCAGGAAGCCTGGGATTATCAGGAGAAGATTTTCGCAGAAATCGTTGCTCTGAAAATCCAGAATCGGAATCTGCCTCCCATACAGCAAATGCTCACGCCGAATTACCTCCTTTTCGTGGAGCATCCCCATGTGTACACCTTGGGAAAAAGCGGAAAACCAGAAAACCTCCTCCTAGACGAAGAGGGACTGAAAACCTACCAGGCTACCTATTACAAAATCAACCGCGGAGGAGATATCACCTATCATGGTCCCGGGCAGCTGGTCGGTTACCCGATATTGGATCTGGACAATTTCTTTACGGATATCCACAAATACCTCAGGTTTCTGGAAGAAGCAGTAATCCGCACTCTGGGGGAATATGGCATCGAAGCCGGAAGAATTGATGGGCTGACTGGAGTATGGCTGGACCATATTTCCCAGAAAAATCCCCGGAAAATCTGTGCCATGGGTGTGAAGTCCAGCCGTTGGGTCACCATGCATGGATTTGCCTTTAATCTCAACGCCGACCTGAATTATTTTGGCCATATCATCCCCTGCGGCATCGACGACAAAGCTGTTACTTCCCTGCATCTGGAACTTGGAAAGGCAGTGGATGAAAATCAGGTTAAAGCTCAAATGAAAAAACACCTCGCAGAGCTTTTTGAAATGAATCTGATTGAATGAAAATTGATTTAAATAAATAATAGCCTCAAATTCCAGTTTCAAGTTTTGTAGTCCAAAAATGCGCAATTCCCCCTTCCCAAGGGGGCTAGGGGGATTAAAAAGCAAAAGAAATTAGACCATCAATCCTGAATATTCATAAAAGGAAAATACCTAAATGAAAAAAGACATCGACTTCTCTCCCGTGACGGGAGTAAAACTAGCCATCGCCAAAGAAGAAACCCCAACCGGCACCGAATGGTCGGTCTATATCATCAACCTCAACCTGATCGAACTGAATACGGTCATGATCACCTCCAAAGGATATGGGATTTTGGACGGGGAAAAGCGTCAAACCTCCACCCTACGGCACATGATCCAGGAACTCGGTGCCCAGTCGGTAGCCAAAGTGGAGCCTATTGATCCGGCTGTCTTTTCTCTGACCAATGAATTCTGGGTGAGCTATTACATTCTCGACCAGATTTTTGACAAAAAGTTTATCTTTACTCCAGGCAGCTTTGATCCTGTCAACTTCCGGATGATCTCAGAATTGGGACTGGAAGGTGTACTTCACAGCTAAATTTTCACCGTATGGCAGATTTTTTGGACCAACTCGGAGAGATTCTTTTTTTGGACATTGAGACGGCTTCTCAGACCGAGCATTTTGAAGATCTTGACCCCAGACTTCAGCAGGAATGGGTCAAAAAGGAAAAATTAATCCGGACTGAAACTCCGGTATCTGAACCAGGCTCCCTGTATTTTGACCGGGCAGGAATCCATGCAGAGTTCGGGCAAATCATCTGTGTGGGAGTTGGGTATTTTCAGACCAAAAAGAAAGAAAAAAAGCTCTATTTCCGATCCAAGGCCTTTGCCCAAGAATCCGAAAAGGAACTTCTTTTGGAGTTAAAGACTTTATTGGATAAGAAAAAATGGGTGCTTTGTGCACATAATGGGAAGGAATTTGATTTTCCTTACCTCTGCCGAAGAATGTTGGTCCAGGGTGTCGCCCTTCCTGAGCCACTTCAGATCGCAGGAAAAAAGCCCTGGGAAATCCGTCATCTGGACACCATGGAGCTATGGAGATTTGGGGATTACAAGTATTACACCCGACTGGAGCTTTTGGCTGCAGCATTTGGGATTCCCTCCTCCAAGGAGTCCATAGATGGCAGTGAGGTCAATGCTACTTTTTACAAAGAAAAAGACCTTTCGAAAATCACTCAGTATTGCCTAAGAGACGTGGAAGTCACCGCCCGGATTTTCATGGCCATGCACCCAGAATGGGACGAATTGAAAATTGAAGTCGTCTCCAATGAAGAATCCAAAAAAGATCACAAAGATTAATGACTAGGGCATATAAATCTTTTTACCTTAGAACAAACTAACCCATCATGGGAAGAAAATCAGACAGAAAACAATCCAAAAAGAAAAATAAAGGAGGATACCGGGAAGGCAACGATTCCTCAGCCCTTTCCCAAAGAATCCTTCAGTTTTTAGACGCTCATTATGGCGAGGAATTCAACGCCAAACAGCTCATCAAACGACTGGAAATCCGGAATGCCATCCAAAAAGGCGGTGTAGAACCTGCCCTTTACCGACTGGTAGATGCCGGCAAAATTTCCCGAACTCCCAGAAACTACTTCTCCTCCAACCAGGATCCGGATTTCATTACCGGCACGGTGGACTATGTCAATCCCCGATTCGCATTTATTGTGCCCGATGATCCAAAGGCGGAGACAGGAGACATTTTGGTCAAAGAAGCCGATCTCAAGCAGGCCCTCGATGGAGATAAGGTGCGGGTGATGGTCTTTCCCCTGAAAGGAAAAACAGGCCGTACCGAAGGCCGAGTGCTTGAAATCCTCGAACGGGACCGGGATGAATTTGTGGGAAGAGTAGAAATCTCCCCTCGCTTCGCCTTTGTCGTTCCCGATTTCAAAAAAATGCACAAGGATATCTTCGTGCACCGCGGAGACTTGATGGGTGCTGAGCACAATGAAAAAGTCATCGTGAAACTCACCGAATGGAGAGAGGATGACAAAAATCCTACCGGAAAAGTTATCCGGGTACTCGGCAAGGCCGGTTTGCACGAAGTGGAAATCCACTCCATCATGGCAGAATTCGGATTGCCTTTTGAATATCCCAAAGAAGCCGATGCAGAAGCCAATGCTATTCCGGAAAAGATCTCTGCCAAGGAAATCAAGGCCAGAAAAGACTTTCGCGATGTCCTCACCTTTACCATTGACCCTGTCGATGCCAAGGATTTTGACGATGCGATTTCCTATCGGGAACTGGAAAACGGCAATTTGGAGATCGGTGTGCATATCGCTGACGTGACCCACTATGTGAAGCCCAAAACAGAACTGGAAAAAGAGGCCTACAACCGGGCCACGTCCGTCTACCTCGTGGACCGGACCATCCCCATGCTTCCCGAGCGACTCAGTAACGGACTTTGCTCCCTTCGTCCCAACGAAGATAAACTAACCTTTGCCTGTGTGTTTGAAATGGACAAAGAGTCCCGAGTGGTCAATCATTGGATTGGGAGAACGATCATCCATTCCAATCGAAGATATGCCTATGAGGAGGCTCAGGAATGCATCGATACCCAATCGGGAGACTATTTTCAGGAATTGACCCTGCTCAATGACTTGGCAAAAAAGATTCGGAAACGCAGATTTGATCACGGTGCCGTCAATTTTGAAACGGTGGAAGTGAAATTCAAACTTGACGAAAAGGGAACTCCCTTGGGCCTATTTGTCAAGGAACGAAAAGACATTCATAAGCTCATCGAAGAGTTTATGCTTCTTGCCAATAAGTATGTGGCAGAATTTATCTTCCGGAAAAATCAGGGAGCCGACACTTTTGTCTACCGTACCCACGACAGTCCGGATCTGGATCGATTGGAGACTTTCTCTGGTTTTGCGAAGCGATTTGGACATCAGGTAGACATCAGCTCAGAGAAAAAAATCTCCACCGCCCTCAATCAGCTGATGGAGGAAATTCAGGGCAAACCCGAGCAAAACGTCCTCGAGCAACTTGCCATTCGAAGCATGGCCAAAGCCAAATACACCACCGAGCCCAAAGGTCACTTTGGCTTGGCTTTTCCTCATTACACCCATTTTACCTCTCCGATCCGACGCTATCCGGACATGATGGTGCATCGCTTGCTGGAGCATTATTTGGATGGAGGAAAATCCCCGGATGCTGAGCCATGGGAACAAAAATGTGTGCATTCCTCCGAACGGGAAAAAAGAGCCGCCGACGCAGAGCGTGCTTCCATCAAATACAAGCAGGTGGAATACATGTCCTTGGCAGAAGCCAAAGATTA